>JBDRZL010000007.1 GCA_039803925.1 candidate division WOR-3 bacterium
GAAATAATAGGGAAAAATGAAAAATTCTTAAAAGCTCTTGAACTTGCTAAAAAAGTTGCTGGAGAAGATGTAGCAGTTCTTTTAACAGGTGAGTCAGGAACAGGTAAAGAGGTTTTTGCAAGATTCATCCATTTAAACTCTAAAAGAAAAGAAGGACCCTTTATACCAATCAATTGTGCTGCAATTCCCAAGGAACTTCTTGAAAATGAGCTTTTTGGTTCTGAAAAAGGAGCATTTACTGGTTCATATAAAACAAAAATAGGAAAATTTGAACTTGCTGATGGAGGAACCTTATTTCTTGATGAAATTGCTGAAATGCCTCTTGAACTTCAACCAAAACTTTTAAGGGCAATTGAATATAAAGAAATTGAAAGACTCGGTGGATTAAAACCAATTAAAGTTAACACAAGAATAATTGCAGCAACTAACAGGAATCTAAAAGAACTTGTTGAAAAGGGTTTATTTAGAGAAGACCTTTATTATAGATTATCCGTATTTCCAATTCATCTTCCACCTTTAAGAGAAAGAAAAGAAGATATACTTTTAATATCTGAAAATTTCTTGAAAAAAATGGAAAGAAAATATGGAAAAAAACTAAAGCTAAATGAGGAAAGTAAAAAAATTTTAATTACCTATGATTTTCCTGGTAACATAAGAGAACTTGAAAATATACTGGAAAGAGCAGCAATTTTAACTGAAGATGGCATAATAAAAAAAGAACATTTGATGATTGAAAAAATTGAAGATAAAGAAAAAGAAATAAAAATTCAAAATTTAAAAGATATAATTGAAAAGGAAATTGAAAAAAAGGAAAAAGAAATAATTGAAAATACATTGAAAATTACAAAAGGGAATATTTCAAAGACAGCAGAAATTCTTGGTATTTCAAGAAAATCACTTTATGAAAAATTAAAGAAATATAAAATAAATTACTAATTAAAAAGAATCAGAGTAAAAAAAATAAAAGAAATAATTAAGAAAAAGAGTGTATAAGGAACCAATTCCTGCACTTTTACCCTTGTTATTCCCAAAATAGGTAAAGCCCAGAAGGGTTGAACCATATTTGTCCATTCATCACCATAAGCAATTGCCATTATAACCTTTGAAAAGGGAACACCAAGAATTTTTGCTGCCTCTATCATCACAGGACCCTGAACAGCCCACTGTCCTCCTCCTGAAGGAATAAATAAATTAACAATACCAGCTGAAATAAAGGTATAAAAAGGAAAATTTTCAGGAACAGAAAATGAAACAAAGAAAATGGAAAAAACATTTATAAGACCTGAATACTTCATCATACCCATAATTCCAGCATAAAAGGGGAACTGGATTATTATTCCTGTTGATGCTTTTACAGAATTAAAAGTGGCTTTTAAATAAGAATGGGGTGAAAAATGTAAAAAGAGTCCAGCAAAAAGAAATATAAAATTCAAAGTATTTAAATTTAAGGAAAATTCACCCTTTTTTATAATGTAAAAGATGTTAATTAAAAAGATTAAAAAGAAAAGTGCAGGGAAAATAAAAGAATTCTCAAGAATATTCAAAAAGAATGAAAAAGGCTTTTTCTCCTCTTCTTTTTCTTCAAGTTCAGGAATTTCGCATTCAATTTTAATTTTGGATAAAAGAAATATAAAAAGAGGTAAAAAAATAACAAAAAGGAACCAGAGCAAAATATTTTTTATGGAAAAGATAGTTTCAGAAATATTTATAACTCCTATTTTACTTTCAAGGAAGTGTCCCTTTGTAGCACAGGTTAATGGAGCACTGCCTGATAATCCTCCGTGCCAGACTAAAAGTCCTGTATAAGCAGAAGCACATAAAAGAGGATAATTTATATACTTATTTTTTTCTTTAAAGGATTTTCCTATTTCCTTTACAAGAAGTGCTGAAGCAATAAGGGATAAACCCCAGTTGAAAAAAGCAAGAATCATTGAAAAAATTGAAGTAAAAACAATAAAAAATTCTTGACTTAAATTTAAAGAGCTAATTTTTTTAATAATTCTTTTTAAAGGCGGTGATTCTGCTAAAGCACCCCCTGTAACAAGAATTAAAACCATTTGCATTGAAAAGGATAAAAGATCCCAAAAGGAATTCCCCCAGTAATAAACCATATCAATAATAGAATTCTCTGTAAGGAAAGACCCTAAAAGAATTGTAATAATTGTCAGAATCAAAACAAAAATGAAGGGGTCAGGGTAAAATTTTTCAAAAAATAAAAAATAATATTTAAAAAACTTCTTCATTTTTTTATAGCAATAAATCTTGTTTCAAATGGATAAAACCTGAAAATTTTTAAAATTTTTTTCAATATCAATTTTTTTGAAGGTATCATTTCTTCTTCAAAAATGAAATTTTTTTTATAAATCTTAAAACCTATTTTTTTTATTAATTTTTCAAGTTCAAAAAATTTAATAAAATTCAATTCTAAAAGAAAGCTTTCAAGAAAAGGAATATCTTCCCATCTCTTTTTTATTCTTTTTAAACCCCTTCTATAAAAAAAATTTTTTATTAAAAACTTTGATAAATTTTTAGGTAAAAAAGGTATTAAAGGAACTTTAAAATGGGGCTCAAAGGGGAAAAAATAGTTGGGAATTGAAAGATATAAAATACCACCCTTTTTCATTACTCTATTTACCTCTTTTAAAAAAATAAAATTATCTTTAATATGTTCAAGTGTATGGGTTAAGATAACGATATCAAATACTTCACTTTTGAAAGGAAGATTAAAACCGTTACCTACAAGAGGTTTTATATTACTTTCTGAAAGTTTCTTTTTTAAATTAACAACATAAACAAAATCATTTTCAATATCAAGGGAAAAAACCTTTGCTCCTTTTTCTTCAAGTAAAAAAGAATTGTGTCCAAAACCGCATCCTAAATCAAGAATTTTTTTATTTTTTAAAGAAAATTCCCTATCTAAAAAGTTAACAAAAAAAGTATAATCTATTCTCAAATCAGATTTTGATTTTAGATATTTCTCCTTTTCACCTTTTTCCCAGTTAGGTATTGAGAGTTTCATCCAGTCCTCATTTCTTTCAGTAATCTCTTTAATTTTCTGATAAATTTTTTCTTTTAGATAATCATTATTCATAAAGGAGCTCTGTAGAGGGGAAAGAAAAACTCATCTTTTATAGGTCCCATTTTTTTTCTTTCTTCAACAAGTTCATTATAAACTTTTTCATTATGAATTAAACCGTAAACATAGTATGGAAGATGCCAGTTTGAAAATCCTGATTTGAATAAAAAAAGTTCATCCTCTCCTTTCATTCCTCCACCAAGATGCATTATTTCAAAACCTTTTTCTTTCGCAAATTTAATTGCTTCATAAATAATAAGATGTGTTCCACCTAAATTTCTATAGTTATGATTAGAACCGGAAAGGAAATAGTGGAAAAATTTACCATAACCCAAAAATATTGAGGATGCTATAGGAATCCCTTTAAAAAAAGAAATAAATACAAAAGAATATTTAAAATTTTCTACTAATTCTCTTACAACCCACAAAGGGAAAAAATAAAAATCTCTTGCTTTCTTTCTTTTCATTGTTTCAATATAAAGAGTATGAAAAATTTTTATATCTCTTTCCTCTTTTGATATCTTTAATTCTACTTTTTCCCTGATTGCTTTTTTAATAATTGCCCTGTGCCCTTTTCTTATTCTCTTTTCCATTTCTTCAAACCTTTTTTTTAAATCAATAAAAACACTGAAAGTAACAAAATGGGTAATAAAATTCTCCTGAATCAATGATTTATCGAAAAAATAAGGGTGAAGTCTTCCAAATTCAGCCACAATTTTATTATCCAAAAGAAAAACTTTTAATTCCTTATAAAATTCTTTTGTAAGTAAATGCTTATCTTCTGATTCTACAAGCAAACCTCCACAACCATAGGGAGTTGATATATCAAAAAAATTTTTAGATTTTATTTTTCGCTTAATAAAAGGAGAAAAAACTTTTCCTTTATCATTTTCATAATAAAAAAACAAGGGCTCACCATCTTCGTATTTTGAGAAAATTTCAATATATTTTGGAGTGTAAAATATATCAGGCAAAGAAATGTTATGAAAATAATTTCCTTCAAAGATTTGAAGCATGTTAAGATTTTAACAGAAATTAATTTTTCTTATCAATTTTTAATTATATATCCCTATACTGAGGAAAGAGTGTGGGCATATCTTTAATATCCTTATATTTTATAAATTCAAATGTAAGTTCTTTGTAAATATCATGGAAATAAATTTTTTTTGAAATTATATAATCTTTTTCTTTTTTAGAAAAACCCCTTTTGAAATCCAATAAAGAGTCCGGCTTTCCTCTTCCTCCTCCAAGGGAAAAATATCTAAACTTTTTAAAATTTTCCTTTATAAAACACCAGAAAAGAAAGTGAGTAGAGCCTTTAGTTTTATAGCCTTCTTCACTTAACCCACCTAAAAAATAATGGGAAAAAATGTTATATTTTAAAAATAAACCAGAGGATAAAATATTTTTATCTTTAAAAATGAAATAAAAAGAAGAAAAATCTTTTGTGCTAATTTCTTTAAAAAATTCAAAAGGGAAAAAATGCCTTCTTTCTCCCTGTTTTACTTTTAAAGTATTTATATAAACATCATAAAAAATTTTTATATCTTCAATTTTATTTGATATTAAAAATTCAAAATTATTTTTTTCAGCAAACCTTATATTTCTTCTTACATTTTCATTAAAACTTTTAAAAATACTTTCAGTATCATTAAATTCAGAGAAATCCATGTATACTAAAGGAGATATTACTAAGAGATCATAATAATCACTTAAAGGAATATGATTTTCAATTAAAGGATGAAATCTAACAAATTCTGAAACAGTTTTTGTATCAGTAAAATAATCCCTTAGCTTCTTAAAAATTTTTCTAACATCACCTTTAAAAAGAGGACCACAAGCACCGTAAGGGGAAGTTATATCAGAATAATCCCTGTATTTATCAGGAACATAAGGTAAATTATTGAAAGGTCTTCTAATATAGGGGTAAAAAAATCTTAAAGATTCATCTTCATAATATATTGCCTCAACTCTTCCAGGTTCTATTATTGTATTTATCTCCAAAAAGTCATAAGTAAAAAAAATATCAGTATTTTCAAAATTTTTAAGAATATTCTCCCATTCCTCTTTTGTGTTAATTATCTTCATTCAATATTAAGTTTTTTGTTAAAAATTTCCTCTTTTGCGTAATTTTTAAAAAAATTTATTATAACCTTTTTAATTATCAAATCACCCCTTATTCTCTTAAAGGGTGAAGGAATAAATTTAGGTAATTTACCCTTTAAAATCTTTTCTATTGAGTCTTCAATTTCCTCTGATTTTAAAGCATTATAAATGTAACCTCCCCTTTCCCTTAATTCTGTTCTTCTCCCTACAGTAATAACAGGAATTTTAAATAGACATGCTTCATAAAGGGCACTTGATGAGTTTCCTATCATGAATTTTGCATTTTTCATTAAAGAAATAAATTCTCTATAGGGTAAATTATCAATTAAAATAAAATTTCCTCTCTGAGCTTCACTAAAAAGAAAATTTCTCATTTCTCTTCCTCCTGGATCATTGTTTGGAGAAATAGCTACAAAGGGTAAGCTAAATTTAAAAAGGGCTTTAAGGATAATCTCAAGTTCCTCTAAGGATTTTTCCTTTTCAAAAGGAAAGGGATGATGGATTAAAAGAGCATATTCTTTTTCTTTAAATAAATTATATTTATTTTTTAAAATTTTATAATCAGGAATCTCTTTAAAATCAAGAGAATAAATTCCAAGATTTCCCACTACGAAAATTCTTCTTTTATCCTCCCCCATTTTAATTAGATTTTTTTTACTATTTTTAGTAGCAGGAAAATGAATGTGAGCAAGTTTTGAAATACAGTGTCTTATATATGTATCAGGCAACATAAAAGAAGTATTATCTCCACCATGGATATGGGCAAGGGGAATCATTAAAAAATTTGCCGAAAGAGCAGCAGAAAGAACTTCAATCCTATCTCCTAAAACAAAAACTATGTCAGGTTTTAAAATTTTAAATACATGAGTAAACTGGATAATTCCGTTTCCAAGAGAGATAGGAAAAGCCTCATCAAGATCAGAATCCAAATGGAAGGGAACCTCATAATCTATATTAAAACCATCATTAATTATATCATTTTTTGTTAAACCAAAAAAAGGAGAAAGATGAGAACCTGTAATTACAAGTTTAAAATCAAACTCCGGCGAAATTTTAAAAGTTTTTAAAACAGGGTATAAAAGTCCGTATTCAGCCCTTGAACCTGTTATAAAAACTGTTTTTATTTTTTTCATCTTTTTTATTATAATTAAAACTTAAAAAATTATTAAAAACAATTTTATAACATAAGGAGGAAAAAATGGAAAAACTTTCCACAAAAGAATACCAGACAGTCTCTTATATATCAGGTCCTCTCTTATTTCTTGAAGGGGCGAAAGATTTTTCCTATGCAGCACTTGTAGAAATAATAATGCCAGATGGAACTAAAAGAAAGGGACAGGTTCTTGAAGTATCCGAAAAATATGCTGTAATTCAGGTTCTTGAAGGGACACTTGGACTTGATGTGGCTTCAACTAAGGTAAGATTTCTGGAAGATCAGGTTCATATAGGTGTCTCAAAAGAACTTATAGGAAGGATTTTTAATGGAAGAGGTGAACCCATAGATGGACTTCCTGCACCAACTCCTGAGAAGAGATTACCAATAGTAGGTGCTGCTATAAACCCAATTGCAAGGGATAAACCTTCTGACTTTATTCAGACTGGAATTTCTGCAATTGATGGATTCAATACTTTAGTGAGAGGACAAAAATTACCAATCTTTTCAGGAGCAGGACTCCCTGCAAATGAAATAGCTGCAATGATAATGAAGTATGCTAAAGTAAGAGGAGAAGGTGAGGAATTCTTAATAATTTTTGCAGCAATGGGTTTAACTTCAAGGGAGTATGCTTACTTTATGAAGGAATTTAAGGAAAGTGGAGCACTTGGTAGAATAGTTGCTTTTGTCAATCTTGCTGATGACCCTGCTGTAGAAAGACTTTTAACTCCAAGATTTGCTCTTACAGTTGCAGAATACTTTGCCTTTGAACTTGATTATCATGTTCTTGTAATTCTATCTGATATGACAAATTACTGCGAAGCTTTAAGAGAAATTGGAGCAGCAAGAGAAGAAGTACCGGGAAGAAGAGGTTACCCAGGCTATATGTATACAGACCTTGCAACCATGTATGAAAGAACAGGAAGAATAAGGGGTAAAAAGGGTTCAATAACTCAGATACCAATTTTAACAATGCCAGATGATGATATCACTCATCCAATTCCAGACCTTACAGGTTATATTACAGAAGGTCAGATTGTGTTGTCAAGGGAGCTTCACAGAAAGGGAATATTCCCTCCAATTGATATTTTAATGAGTTTATCAAGGCTTATGAACTTGGGTATTGGTGAAGGAAAAACTAAAAGCTATCACAGGGAGTGGAAAGACCAGCTTTATGCCTGTTATGCAAGGGGAAGAGATTTAAGAAGGCTTGTTGCTATTATTGGAGAGGATGCTTTAAGTGACATTGATAAAAAATATTTAAAACTTGCTGATGAATTTGAAAATGTTATGTTGAATCAAAGAGATAAAGAAAGGTCAATTGAGGAAACTTTTGAAATAGGATGGAATTTAATGGGAATGTTACCCAAAACAGAACTCTCTAAAATTAAAAGAAAATATCTTGAGGAATTTTATAAACAATGGATACCACAACAGGCAAAAGAAGCCTATTAAAAGGTATTGAAAAAGATGAAATCTGGGGACCAGTTTTTAAAATGGTCGCCCAGCAGGTAGAAAAAGCTTTTCATATTGGTAATTTGAACGAAAAATATTTTGAAACAATTCTTGAACCTGAAAGAGTTTTAAGAGTCTCTATACCTGTTGTAATGGATAACGGAGAAATTAAATGTTTTGCAGGCTACAGAGTCCAGCATTCAACAGCAAGGGGACCTGCAAAGGGTGGTATAAGGTATCATCCTGATGTGACCCTTGATGAAATAGCAGCTCTTTCAGCCTGGATGAGTTTTAAAAATGCACTTGTTAATATACCCTTCGGGGGTGGTAAAGGAGGAATAAAAGTTAACCCTTCAAAACTTTCTCATGGAGAATTAATAAGATTAACAAGGAGATACACATCAGGAATTTTACCATTAATAGGACCATATAGAGATGTCCCTGCCCCTGATGTTAATACAAATGATATGATAATGGATGTTATTATGGATACTTATTCTATGTTTCAGGGTTTTACAACACCAAGTATAGTAACAGGAAAATCTGTTTCTCTTGGAGGTTCTGTTGGAAGAAGGGAAGCTACAGGTAAAGGAGTTTTTTTTGTTACAAGGGAATTTTTGAAAATAAAAAATAAGGATTTGGAAAAACAAAAAATTGCTGTTCAGGGTTTTGGAAATGTAGGTTCTGTTTTAGCTTTATCCTTTTATGATGCTGGTGCAAAGGTTTGTGCTGTAACTGATGTTTCAGGAGGTCTTTTTAATAAAAATGGATTAAACATTCCAAAAATTTTGAAATTAATACAAGAAAAAAAATTCTTAAAGGAAATAAAAGGTGAAGGTGATTTTATAGAAAACAAAGATCTCTTTGAGCTGGATGTAGATATACTTGTTCCTGCTGCTCTTGAAAGACAGATAACTGAAAAAAATGCTGAAAAAATAAAAGCTTTTTTAATAGTTGAGGGTGCAAATGGACCTACTACTCCTGAGGCAGAGAAAATTTTACTTGATAAAGGAATTTATATAATTCCTGATATTCTCGCTAATGCAGGTGGTGTTATTGTTTCCTATTTTGAATGGGTTCAGGATTTACAGTATTATTTCTGGAAAGAAAAAGAAATTTTTGAAAAACTTGAAGAAATTTTAATAAATGCTTTAAAAGAGGTTATCAATAAATCTGAAGAATTAAAAACTGATTTAAGAACTTCAGCTCTTATAATAGGTTTATCAAGAATAATAGATGCAATAGAAAGGAGGGGAATTTTCCCATAAAAAAAGTAAGTGTCTTAATACCAGGTTATAACGAAGCAGAAAATATTGATGATTTAATAAAAGAGATTGATGATTTTATAAATAAATTTAACTTAAAAGACTGGGAGTTTATATATATAGATGATGGATCTACTGATAACACAAGAGAAAAAATAAAACCTTACCTAAAGGAAAAAAATTATCTAAAATTTGTTTCCTATAGAAGAAATATGGGGAAAACTTATGCTTTGCAGAAAGGAATGGAGGTGGCAGAAGGTGAAATATTTATAATTTTTGATGCTGACCTTCAGTTTACTTTTGAAGATGCTAAAAGGCTCCTTGATAAAATTGAAGAAGGATTTGATATAGTTTGTGGTAAAAAAACAGGAAAATATAATAAAAAAATTGTTTCTTTTTTCTATAATAATTTAACGAGACTTCTTTTCAATGTTCCTGCCACTGATATGAACTCTATTAAAGCAATAAGAAGAAAAGTCTTAGAAGAAGTTCCTTTAAGAAAGGACTGGCACCGTTATATTGTAGTCTGGGGATGGGAATATGGATTTTCTGTTACTGAAATTCAAGTCACTTTAAGACCAAGAAGGTACGGAAAGAGTAAATACAGGGGTTTAAAGAGAATTTTAATAGGCTTTCTTGATCTTATTGCTGTAAAAATTCAAATTTCCTTTATGAGAAAACCAATGTTACTTTTTGGTACTCTTGGAATTTTTTCTTTTATTACAGGACTAATAGGTGCTATAATTGGAATTTATTTTAAATATTATCTTCATAAAAAAGTAAGACTTATTTCAGTAATTTTCCTTTTAGCCCTTTTCACACTTTTAAGTCTTTCCCTTTTTGTAGTAGGTTTCTTAGGTGAAGCTATTGCAGGAATTTATGATAGGCTTGATAAGTTAGAAAGAAAAAAATGAGAATTCTTATAACAGGTGCAGGAGGTTTTATAGGAAGTCATCTTGTCGAACACTTAAGCAACAGATTTAAAATTATTGCCTTTTTAAGATATAATTCTCAGGGTGATATTCAAAATCTTAAGTTTTTAAATAAGGAAAATTTTAAAAATATAGAAATTGTTTTTGGTGATTTAAGGGCAAGGGAGGAAATTGAAAAATTTATTAAAAAAGTAAACCTTTTGATAAATCTTGCAGCAAATATATCTGTTAAAAGGTCCTTTGAAAATCCTGAGGAAGTTTTTTTTAACAATACTTTAATAACTTTTAATATTTTAAATGCTTTGAAAAAAAATAAAATTCCCCTGATTCATTTTTCCACCTCAGAAGTATACGGAAATCCAGAAAAGTTACCAGTTAAAGAAAAAGATAGTAAAAATGCCTTATCACCTTATGCTGCCTCAAAAATTGCCTGTGATGAGCTTGTAAAGTCAATATGTAATTATGAAAATATTCCCTTTTTAATTTTAAGACCTTTTAATAGTTATGGACCAAGACAATCAATAAGATCCCTTATTCCATGGATAATATATGAAATACTAAATTCAAAAGTAATAAAAATTGGAAATTTAAACACAAAAAGGGATTTTCTTTATGTTAAGGATCTTGCTAAAATAATTGAAAAATTGATTGAAAAGGAATATTTTAAAGGTGAAGAAGTAAATATATGTTCAGGAAAATCTTATTCTGTCAGGGAAATAATTAAGCTTTTGTTTGAAATATCAGGAGTAGAAAAGAAAATAAAAGAATTAGATATAAGAAAAAGACCTTTTAAAAATGAAATTCTGGAATTGAGAGGGGATAATAGTAAAATAAGTAAAATACTGGGTGAAATTAAATTGACAAATTTCAAGGAAGGGCTTAAGGAGACTTTTGAATTTTATAAAAAAACTGGATTTGAATCTCCTTCAAATTTCAGTTTACTTTGAAAATTTTAATATTAAGATTTTCCTCAGGTGGAGATTTAATCCTTTTAACAGGAATTATAGATAAACTTTTAAAGAAAAACATTGAGGTTTTTTTAGTAATAAAGAAAAAGTTTAAAAATATTTTTGATGGCTTTGAAAATTTAAAAATTTTAGAACTGGAAAAGGAAAAAGAAATTTTAAAGCAAAGTTTCGACTATGCTGTTGATTTACAGAAGAACTTAAAGAGTTTCTTTTTAATGAAAAAAATAAAAGCGAAAAAAAAATTATATGCAAATAAAAGAAGTTTAAGAAGAAGATTATATTTATTTTTCAGGTTTCCTTTAAAAGAAAAATCCTTTATAAAAATATTCTCTGAACCATTTGAAAAAATTTTTAATGAAGATTTTTATGTTAGACCCATATTGAAAGGGGAAAAAGAGTTTAAAGGATTGCCGGAAAAATATATTTTAATTGCTCCTTTTTCATCTAAAGGAAAAAAAAACTTAAAAGATAAAACTTTAAAAAAAATACTTGAAATTAAAAGTAAGGAAAATTTTTGTGTTATTGTAGGTGATGAAAAAAGTAAAAAAGAAAATTTACCTTTCATAAATGATAAAATCATTGATTTAAGGGGCAAAACTGATTTAAATGAATTGTTTTATATAGTGAAGAATTCTTCTTTTGTTATAACAGTTGACTCAATGGTTTCACATATAGCAAGTGCTTATAAAAAAAGTGGTGTAGTTTTTTTCGGACCCACTACTTTTCTTTACGGATTCAAACCCTTTGGAGATGAATTAAAAGTAATTTTTAATAAAACTTTCTGCTCACCCTGCTCTCTACATGGTGAAGGAATATGTTTATTTAATAAAAGATGTTATAATTTAAAGATTTTTAATAATTTTATTTTTTAAAAAAAGAGGGGGGATCTCCCCCCTCTCATTCTTCTTTTACAGATTTATAATCAGAATTTAAATATTCCTCCTAAAGTAAAGCCCAATCTTGTTACAAAATCATTTTTACCCATTAAAGATATTCCGTATGGAAGGTATTCGTCAACAACTGCTCCTTTGATAAAGAAAGAAAACGGCATAGCAGGAGGAGTTATTGTAACATAAGGTATCAAAGAAAAATGATTTCCATCAGTATCCGGAATTTCCTCACCTTCTTTTTTTTGAGTTGTTCTCATTCTGTAAATTAACTCAAGTCCAGCTTCACCAATTGCAAATTTATATCCACCCTTTGCAAAAAAGGCAAAATAGTCACCATTATCTATTTTAACTGTCTGAAAACCAGGCTGTGGAAAAGGAACAAATATTTTTGTCTCACCTTCAAGTGTGAGGAAATAATATATACCTGCAGAAAGTGAAAACATTGGATTTGGTAAAGTGCCGCTTAAATTGATCATAATAGCATTCTGTTCATCTGTATTTGGAATCTTATTGGTACCCATTTCAGGTCCCAAATCCATAAGAAAACCGAGCTTTGCCTTAAAGAACAGACCTTTAGCACCAAGGAAGAGCACTAAATTCTGAAGTGCAAAACCACTTGAAACTGAATTTCCCTGATCAGGTGAAATTTTATGCTGAGATAATCTTAAATCTCCACCTCCAAAAAGTGTTAGAGTAGGGAATTTGTAAAAATCATATGAGCCTCCAAGATAGATGTTCATTATACTGGCAGATCCCCCTATATCATGAGCGTTTCCGTCTTTATCGTATTCTTGGGAAGCACTTCCGTATCCGAGATTGAGCCACGCCTCTCCCCCTGCAAATAGGGGAAGTGCTATTATGAGGGCTATTAATTTTTTCATTTAATTACTCCTAAAAAATTTAAGGGATTTGAACCCACATTACTCGTTAACAGGTATCCTGTATTTTAACCCCAAACTTAAAAAACTTGTATTTTTCACACTGGTCAAAATGTTATTATAAGAAAAATTAAAATCAAGAAGCGAAATATAAAAACCTGTACCAATTCCAAAACCAATTTTTCTCTGTGATAAAACATCTTGTTTTAAGTTATAAATACCTGAACTTATTCTTAAATAAGGAGAAAAAGGGTTTTTAAAACTGAAAGGAACATATTCAAACCCAATATTAAAATCAAATAAATTAAATCCCTTATAATCTTTTTGTGGAATAAAATAAGAATAATCAGATGATAAAGATAAACATAAGATATGATAAATCCTCAATCTGTAAGATAATTCAATTCCAAAACCAGCATTTGATACTTTAGCAAATTCTTGGAGAGGAACATTGCCCTTTAGAAGACTTAGAGAAAACTCGTGAATAAAATTTGAGGCAAAAAGGAAAGAGCTTAAAATAAAAAATAAAAATTTTTTCATCATATTTTATTTTAATACAATAAAATTATTTTTTTCAAATTCAAGTAGAAGAAGACCTTTAAATAAAATGTAGAATAGCATAACAATATTGAATTTTTCTGGTTTAATAAGATTAAAAGGGGTATCTACTAAAAAATGTTCTTGCATTTTGCTTTTTCCATAAATATAAAGCAACCAAATTATCTAATGAATTTTAAAAAAGTAAAAAATATTAAAGTCATAACACTTATTTGTCCGACCCAGAATATAAAAATCCATTTTATTATGTTTGCGAAGCTCTTTAAAATTTCAACTCTTAATTTCCCTGTTTCTTCAGTTATCCTTTTATCAAGTTTTGCATTTTCTTCAGTTATCCTTTTATCAAGTCTTGCAATATCTTCGGACCTTAATTTGTTAATCTCTTCTGCAATTCTTTTATCAAGTTTTGCATTTTCTTCAGTTATCCTTTTATCGAGTTTTGCAATATCTTCGGCTCTTAATTTATTAATCTCCTCGGTCAATTTCTTTTCATATTTTTCAGTCTGTAAATCAATTAAATCAATTTTCAGTTTTTCATTAGAAGCATTTAAAAGTTCAATTAATGCATCAACGCCGTCTTCCCCAAGTTTTTCCCTTAATACTTTTGGAATAGTTATTATTTTCATAATTTAAATTATAAAGAAAAAATTCGAAAAACTCAAATAGCATTTAGAACACATAACAATATTGAATTTTTCTGGGTGAATAAGATTTTTAGGAGCGCCTTTCTAAAAAATTTTCTTGTATAGTAAACACTCCAACTTAACTTCAAAAAAATCTTTTGTGATTTTGCACTCTCTCCTCAGGATATTTAAAAAAAAAGAATAAGTTGGGTATGCCCTGAGAAATTTTCCTTTTAGAAAGGAGGTGATCCAGCCGCACGTTCCCGTACGGCTACCTTGTTACGACTTCGCCCCAGTCATCCCGCCTGCCTTCAGCTCTACATAAGTAGAGCCTTCAGGCATTCGGGACTTCCATGGCGTGACGGGCGGTGTGTACAAGGGGCGGGAACGTATTCACCGCCGTATTGCTGACCGGCGATTACTAGCGATTCCGGCTTCACGGGGTCGAGTTGCAGACCCCGATCCGAACTGGGGGCAGGTTTTGGGATTTGCTCCCCCTTGCGGGGTCGCTTCCCTCTGTCCTGCCCATTGTAGCGCGTGTGTAGCCCCGGACATAAAGGCCACACGGACTTGACGTCATCCCCACCTTCCTCCCCCTCGTCGGGGGCAGTCCCCTTAGAGTGCCCAGCCGGGACATGCCCGCTGTAGCAACTAAGGGCGAGGGTTGCGCTCGTTGCGGGACTTAACCCAACACCTCACGGCACGAGCTGACGACAGCCGTGCAGCACCTGTGCCGGCTTCCCCCAGAGGGGGATCTCCCTCTCTTTCGAAAGGGATACTACCGGCATGTCAAGCCCGGGTAAGGTTCTTCGGTTAGCAACGAATTGAACCACGCGCTCCACCGCTTGTGCGCCCCCCCGTCAATTCCTTTGAGTTTCACCCTTGCGAGCGTACTCCCCAGGCGGCGGGCTTAACGGTTTCCCTGCGCCACGGATTCCCTAAAGGGATCCCACGGCTAGCCCGCATCGTTTACAGCTGGGACTACGGGGGTATCTAATCCCCTTCGCTCCCCCAGCTTTCGGACCTCAGCGTCAGGGACACCCCAGGGAGCCGGCTTCCCCACTGGCGTTCCCCACGATATCCACGCATTTCACCGCTACACCGTGAGTTCCGCTCCCCTCTGGTGCCCTCTAGTCGGGTAGTTTCGGACGCAGCCCATCCGTTGAGCGGATGGATTACACATCCGACACACCCGACCGCCTACATCCCCTTTAAGCCCAGTGATTCCGGGCAACGCTTGCCCTCCCCGTATTACCGCGGCTGCTGGCACGAGGTTAGCCAGGGCTTCCTCTGGGAGTACCGTCATACCGAGAGGCTATTCGCCTCCCAGCACATCGTCCTCCCCAACAGGGGTTTACACCCCGAAGGGCTTCTTCCCCCACGCGGCGTCGCTGGGTCAGGGTTTCCCCCATTGCCCAATTTTCTAGCCTGCTGCCTCCCGTAGGAGTGGGGCCCGTGTCTCAGTGCCCCTCGGGCCGGCCACGCTCTCACGCCGGCTACCCGTCATAGGCTTGGTGGGCCATTACCCCACCAACTACCTGATGGGACGCGGCCCCCTCCCTGGGCAGGAGCATGTAAAACAGAGGCCCCCCTTTCATCTCAGAAGGATGCCCTCCTGAGACAATATAGCGGATTAGCCCAAGTTTCCCTGGGTTGTCCGCTTCCCAGGGGCAGGTTAGCCACGTGTTACTCCGCCGTCCGCCGCTGAGGGGGTTTCCCCCCTCCGCACGACTTGCATGGCTAAGACACGCCGCCAGCGTTAGCCCTGAGCCAGGATCAAACCCTCCATCAAAAAATGATTTTCAAATTTAAAACTTCCTCTCCTCAGGGCATACCCAACCCAATTTTCAAATACCAAATTTATATATATTATTATAACTCAAAAAATTTTTTTTTTCAAGTCCCCCTTTAACTAATCTGAAATAATTATAAAATAAAATTTTCACAATTTCAAATTCTCTCTTTCAAAATTTTAACAAAAATCTTCTCAGCAATATCTCTATCAACTGATATTACACTCTCATCCAGTTCTATCATAAATAAAGGCCTTTTCTTTAAAACCTTTAATATTACCCCTGGCATTAAACCTAAACTAACAAGCTTATGCAAAATTCTCCTATCATCAGTATCAATAGAAATAACTTTAACAAATTCTCCTTCCTCCACATAGGTTAAAGGTAAATGAATGGGTTTTATAGTATTAAATTTCTTTTCACCACAACATTTACCACGAGGTATAGGCTTTCCATGAGGACAAAACCTCGGATGCCCAAATAGAGAACAAATTCTATCCGCTATCTCTTCATTTAAAATGTGCTCCAAACGACAAGCAGCTTCACTGGAATAATTATTATTAACTTCCACAAGCTCATGAAAAAGCCACTCAGCAAGTCTTAATCTCCTTATAATATCAGAAGCTGCATGTTTCCCTCTCTCGGTAAAACCCCATTTTCCATTCTCTCTTCTTACAAGCCCCAGTTTCATTAACTCTTCATAATCTTTTTCCTCTATTTTATACTTTATAACAGGTTGAAATTCTTCTTCGCTCCAACTTTCCTCTTTTAACCACAAAAGTTTTAATGCTTCCTCTATTCTTATTTCCATTTTAATTTCCCCAAAATTTTACTTAAAAAATTCTCAATTTTAACATCAGAAAATATAAAATTTTCGTAAAAACAATAAGGACACCTTGCAAATTTACATGAATTTTTAAAAATATTATAGGGACATTTCAAACATACCCTATTTTCATAGTCTGGCACAAAAGTGTTTCCACACAAATCACATTTTACCTTTAAACCGGCCATTTTGCAAGAACCATCCTTACTAAAAAACCTGCTGTAATAGCATAAATTATAACAAAAACTGAAATATAAAAGGCTACTTTTAAACCCCTCTCCTTTACTATAACTAAAAAATTAGCTATACATGGCATAAAGAGGGTAATTGTAACTGTACTTACAATCACTTGAGTAGCACTTAATAGTCCTTTTTCTTTCAACATAAGAAATCCTGCTGCACCATAATCCCTTCTTAAAAAACCCATTATAAAACCAATTGCTGATTCTTTCGGTAAACCAAGAAGGCTTGTAACTACTGGTCTAAATAATTCTTCAAGAAAATTAAGTATATGAGATAAATCAAGCATAAAAAGAAGAAAAGTCCCTATAATGAAAATTGGAATTACCTCCTTTAAATACCACTCCACTCTTGCTATTGTTTTATAAAATATATTTCTTAAACTTGGAATCCTCAAGGGGGGGATTTCCATTATAAAAAATGATTTCTCTCCCCTTATCACCTGAGAAGAAAAAAAACCAACAATAATCATACTTATAAATATCGTAACTCCCCAGATTATAAGTGCTGAAAAAGATATACCAGACATCAAAGCAAATATTACTCCCATCTGAGCAGAACAGGGAACAGCAAGTGCAAGCAAAAGTGTAACAATAATTTTTTCCTTTTTTGTTTCAAGAGTTCTTGTTGTTATAGTTGCCATTGTGTCACAACCAAGTCCAAGAATTAAAGGTAAAATTGCTCTCCCAGAAAGACCTATTTTTTTAAAAAAATTATTCAACAAAAAAGCAAGCCTCGGGAAATATCCTGAATCCTCAAGTATTCCAAAAGCAATAAAAAAAGTTAAAACAACAGGGAAAATTATGGCAAAACCATAAGTCAAAGCCATCGTAAAAATTCCAAATTCTCCAACAAAAAGAGCTTTTATTAAAAAAGGAACAGGAAGTAAATTAAATAACTTTATAAGGAAGGGATTTATAATTTCCCCGAATAACTTGTTTTCAAGCAAATCCACAAGAAAACCTGCACCAAAAACACCAACAAATAAATGAAGTAAATATAAAGTTATCACAATGAATATAAATCCTCCTACGGGATGTATCATAAAATTATGGAGTAAATCGCTTACTATGTTTTTATAAATTACTTCTCCTTTCTTCATTACAAGAGAAACAATTTTTTCAATATTTTTATTTATATCAGAAATAATATAAAATTCAACAGGTTCATAAAGAGAATTTTCAAAATTTTCCCTTATCTTTAGCATATAATTATAATCCTCCTCCTTTAACTTACTCTTTAAAAGATTTTCAATATCCTCAAACCTTGCAAGAAAAAGATGAATAATTCCCTCTTTTTTTTCAATCATACCCTCAAGTTTTTTATCTATTTTTTTAAAAATCTCAGTGATTTTCTTATCAGGCTTAAAACTAAAATAAGGAACAGAAGCCTTTTCTAAATTTAAAAATAGTTCCCTTATACCTTTTCCATGGATTGCAACAGTTTTTACAACAGGTATTTTCAGTTCATTACTCAATTTCTTTTCATCTATCTCAATACCTCTTAACTTTGCTTCATCAGTCATATTTAAAACCAGAACTGTTTTAAACTTAAATAAAGAAACCTGATACAGAAGAACTAAGGCTCTTTTAAGATTTTTTGAATCCGCAACTAATATCACAATATCCGGATTTTCTTCAAGTAAAATCCTTAAAGTCACTCTTTCATCCTCTGTTCTTGGCATTAAACTTTGAACACCTGGTGAATCTATCACATAAACATCCTTATTACCCTTTAAAAAACCCCCTGAAATTTCAACAGTTGTACCTGGATAATTGGAAACAGTCACATACTTTCCTGTAAGATGATTGAATATCACAGATTTTCCAACATTAGGATTTCCAACAATAACTATTTTTTTTACAGCAGACTTAATAAGAGTATTAAAATGTCCATGCATAATTTAATTTACTATAAATTTTTAAAAAATTCAAATTTTATTTGCCTTTAAAAATCTTCAATAATAAATTATAGGCATACATATTTCCTGCTATTATATTTCCTGTTTTTAGATGGTTTCTTTCACCTTCCATATCACTTGTTTTTCCTCCTGCTTCTTCAACAATTAAAACCCCGGCAAAGATATCCCAAGGCAAAAGTCCAAATTCAAAAAAACCATCATATCTTCCGCATGCCACATAGGCAAGGTCCTGGGATGCTGAACCAGGTCTCCTTAAGTCATCTGAATTTTCAAAAACTTCTTTAAATTTTCTATAATACAAATCCCAGTATTCCCTCCTTCTGAATGGAAAACCTGTTCCTATTATAAATCCTTTTTTTTTCCTTGATACCTGTATCCTTTTTCCATTTAAATAGGCACCCTCATTTTTTATTGCATAGAAAAGCTCATTTAAAAGGGGAATATAGATGAGCCCTACAAAAGGCTCACTCTTTTTTACATATGCAATTGAAAAGGAAAAAAAAGGTAATTTCTGGATAAAATTTCTCGTTCCATCAAGGGGATCACATATAAACATTTCTTCAACATAATCCCCACCCATCTCTTCACCTATAAAAGGGATATTTTTAAATTTTTTTGAAAGAATTTTTTTAACTTCCTCTTCTACTTTAAAATCCACCTCAGAAACATAATCCCTTTCCATTTTTTCTTTATATTTCAAATTATTTTTCTTATATTCTCTTATAAGAATATCACCTGCTTTAAGGGCACATTTTTTGAATTCTTCAAGAATTTCCTCATAAATTTTTCTCATCTTAAAAATATTTTTTGGGCATTATTTTCTTGAGTTCTTTCAAAAGCTCTTTTATTTTCTGAGATTCATATTTAGGAAAAATAAGTATAATATCACCTGAATCAATAAAAGCAAGGTTTTCAATTTTATAAAATATAATTTTTTTTCCCTTTGAAAAAACTATATTATTTTTTGAATCCAGAAAAATTGGATTACCCTTAGAAGTATTACCCTCTTTATCCCTCGGTAAAACATTTTCAAAGGAAAGGAAAGAACCAAGGTCTTCCCACCCAAAATCTGCTGGAATAGAGCTCAATCTATTTGTTTTTTCTAAAACACCATAATCTATTGAAGTTTCAGGAATCATTTCAAAAAATTTTTTTACCTTTTTGTTTTCAAGATATTTCAAAAGGTCGTAAATTGAAGAATTTGCTTCTTTTAATATATTAAAAAAGCTCTCAGCCTTAAAGATAAAAATTCCTGAATTCCACATAAAATTTCCTCTTTTTAAATAATTTAAAGCCTTCTCCTTATCAGGTTTCTCATGGAATCTTAAAACTTCCCTTATTTCCAGGTTATCTTCTCTATAAAGAGAATTACCAAGCTCTATATAGCCATAACCTGTTTCAGGTCTATTAGGTTTTATTCCAAAAGTAAGAATAGAGTCTTTAACGTTTTTAAAGGCAAAATTTACTATCCTTTTAAAATTTTTTTCATCTTTTATTATATGGTCAGCAGGAAATATACCTATAACAGCATCCTTTGATTTTTTATATATATAAAAAGTGCTGTAAATACATGTAGCAAGGGTATTTCTTGGAAATGGTTCTTTTAAAATTTTAACACCCGGTAAATACTTTTTAGTGAGATTTGCAAGATAAGAAGGAACTATTAC
This sequence comes from candidate division WOR-3 bacterium, assembly GCA_039803925.1. Classification (NCBI taxonomy): domain Bacteria; kingdom Pseudomonadati; phylum Caldifarciminota; species Caldifarciminota bacterium. The sequence goes on from JBDRZL010000007.1 coordinate 20,352, forward strand.
AATTATATTTTTTTCAGGAACTATTTTTTTTAATCTATTATAAGTAAGATTTATAAGTGGTTTATCAAGTATTTCAATAAAAGGTTTTGGCTTTTTTTCTCTTGAAAGTGGCCACAACCTTTCACCCTTTCCACCAGCCATAATTACCGCAAAGAAATTCTCCATTTAAAAACCCTCCTTTAAAATATAATCCCTAAATTTTTGTGCATCTTCCCACATATATATGTTATTAAACAAAACAAAAACTTCTCCCTTAACCCCTTTTATAATTTTTTTAATTTCTTCAAAATCCACCTCATTAAATTTGTATTTATACATTTTTCTTCCATGCAACCTTAAATAAATTGGGGAAGTCTCAACAATTACTTCCTGATGAAAAGGATCAACTGCCTGAAAAATTTTACATTCTTCAAATATTCTTTTAAGAGTATTTTTATTCCAATTTCCTCTTACTTCCCAGAAAAAAAGTAAACCACTTTTGTTTTTAAAAAAATTTTTAATATTTTTTACATTTTCTTCTGTTTCACTAAAAGAAGAAGGAGTTTGAAATACTATACCCTTTGCATTACAGATTTCAGCAAATCTTTCTATATCAAACCATGCTTTTTCCACTTCTTCTGTATTTTTGAAAAAACCATAATTTCCCCTTTCACCGTATTCTTTTTTTGACCTTTTGTAAGTAGGAGAAGAAGCTGGATGAGTGATATGCTGGGGTGCCTTTAAAAAAAGAGAAAAATCTTTTAAATTTTCTATTTTTTTTCTCAAATTTAAAGCCTTTTTCTCTACTGGTACAGTATAAAAGGTCTCCTGAATTTCACAGGTATTAAAAAAATCAAAATAGTTTTTCCTTGAGGGAGAAGCACATAACCCTATGTAAATCTTCATAAAAAATTAAGGTTTTTCTTCTTTAAAAACTCTACTTATAAAAAAACCAAGTAATAAACTTATTAAAAAGGCTGGAAAAAGTTCATAGAGGTATTTTGTCAATTTAAAAACATCCTTCCATAAGATAGTAACAAGAGGACCTGTTATAAGACATGATACTGCTCCAAATCTATTGAATTTTTTATCATAAAGGGAAAGAATTATTACTGGTGAAAAGGCAGCACCAAGTGCACTCCAAGCATATAAAACAAACCTGTAAATAAATCTGACCTCTATTAAAGCCAAGAAAATAGCAATTATAGAAAGAATAAGTATTAAAAATCTTGTTCCCCAAACAAGAAATTTTTGTCCTGGTCTTTTACCCTTAAAAGCAAGAAAAAGGTCATTTATTAAAGTTGTTGATGAATACATTAATTGAGAATCCGCAGTGGACATAATAGCAGCAGTTACAGCAGAAAGAATAATACCTGCAAGTACAGGATGTAAAAAGGAACTTGTAAATAAAGGCAAAATCCTTTCAGGATCTGAAGGGAGAGATAATTTACCCATCTCAACCAGAACTCTACCCGCTATCCCAAGTGTACAGGCACCAAAGTAAGATAAAATTGCCCAGGATATAGCAATGAAACCTGCCTTTTTACCTTCTTCTTCATCCTTCACTGTAAAATACCTTATGATTATATGGGGCATACCAGGATAACCAAAAGCAATTCCAATTGCCTCACCTATTAAAAAACCAAGAATAAAAAGAGAGAAATTTTGAGGTCCCCAGAGCTGTGTAAGTCCTATTTCAGATGCTTTCTTTAGAAATTCTAATGGGCCTCCCGAAAAAAATATTGCTATAACAGGAAAGATAACAAGGACAAAAACCATTAAAAGCCCTTGCAAAAGGTCAGTATAGGATACAGCTGCATAACCCCCCATAATAACATAAATTGCAATAATAAAAGCACCTATAAAAACACCAGTCCTGTAACTTGTAAGTCCCATTCCTTCCAGCTGTTTACCAGAACCTGTAAATTGTGCAACAACATAAGCAGTCATAAATAAGACAATAATAAGACTTGATAAAACCCTAAAAATGTGACTCTTATCCTTTAATTTATACTCAATATAATCGGAAATTGTAACACTTTTATATAGATCCGTTTCTCTTTTTAATTTTGAAATTATAAACAAAGCATTGAACCAGTAACCGAGAATTCCCCCAAGAGCAATCCAGTATGAACCAAAACCATGAACAAATCCGTAACCTGACAGACCTAAAATTAACCAGGCACTTTCAGCGGAAGCAGAAGCAGAAATTGCTGTAACCCATTTACCAAGATTTTTTCCTGCAACCACAAAATCTTCATAGGTTTTTGAATATTTTTTCTCTCCTATAAAACCAATTGTTATTAAGAGAATAAGATAAAATACAAAGGTTACCCAGATAACAAATTGAGAAGCATTCATTTTTTATCCCCTTTTATATATCTTAATACCGAATACCACATTAAAAAAGTTGGAATTATTATAAAAATTAAAAATAAAATTAAATCCCTTAACAATTTCATAAATATTTTATAAGAAAATTAAAGAATAATTTTCAAGTGTTTAAAAAACGCAGAATAATATCATCAAGAATCTTTTCTAATTCTTTCTCATTAACAGTCTCAATAAAAACTATATCTTTTTCATCTGGTTTCTCGTATTTTTCTTTTTGTTTTAAATAAATTTCCCATCTTCCATCAGAAACATCTCCTTTCCTCTTTGAAAGTCTTTCTTTTATTAAATCAGGTGGTGTTTCAATCCAAAGAATCAAAAGCTTAACATTTAATTTTTTTGAAATTTCCCTTAATTTATTTCTTTTATTCTTATCAAGAAAACTTGCATCAAGAATAACATTTTTAGATTCTCTTAAATATCTTTTAGTCCTTTTAAACATTTCCTTATAAACTTTCTCTGTCATTTCTTTACTATAAATTCCCTTTTCAAAATCTTCATAAACATGTTGATTTAAATTTATTCCGGAAATTTCTTTTCTGATAACATCTGATCTTAAAACTACGCAATCAATTTTTTTACTTATTATATTTGCAACAAAAGATTTTCCTGCCCCTGTAAAACCACTTACAGCTATAATAAAAGGTTTATTCTTTTTTAATTTGGATTTCTTTAATTTTTTTTCTTCTTTCATCTCTTATATTTTTCCTAAAAATTGCACCTTCAAGAATTTTTTGAATTTCATATTCAGGTAACTTTTTTAGATTTCCTTTTTCATCAAGATGAACAAAAACCATATAGGAACTAACCACATGTCTAAATTCTTTCTTTTCAGGATTCTCAGCAAAAACCTTTACAAAAATTTCTAAACTTGTTTTAAATACTGATGTTATATAAGCCTCCATATTTAAAATTTCTCCTAAATAAGCAGGGGCAAGAAAATCCATTTCATCAACAGATGCTGTAACACATATTCCCTTTGCATACTTTCTCGCAAGGATAGCAGCAAGCTCATCCATAACCATTAATACTTTTCCTCCGTAGGCTCTTTTTAAAAAAAGTGTATCCTCAGGAAAAATAACTCTGTGAGCAGTTATTGACCACTTAGTCTCTAAAGTGCTAAACTCTGGTGGATTATTTTTTAAGTCTAAAATTCTCTTTTTCCTTCTCTCTCTCCTTTCAATTGCCATTTTGTAAATTTTTTCTTCCTCTTCATTTTCAGGGTAAACTTTTCTATTAATTATTCTTTTATTACCCTCACTATCAAGTGCTACAAAAGATAGGTTTGATATACATGCAAGTTCTTCTTTGTCATATCTCCCTGAAAAAACATTAACACCTATCTCAATTGAAGTATTACCAACATATTCAACAAAAGATTCAAAAATTAAAATATCTCCAATTTTAACAGGTTTAATAAAATCAATTGAATCCATTGAGCCAATTACACAGGGACCTTTTGTAAATTTAGTAGCAAGAAGAATACCTGCATCAAGTATCCATCTCATCATATAACCACCATATAAACTTCCTATTGAATTAGCATGCTCAGGAAAAACTACCCTTATATACTCGGATTTTGTTTTACCAATAGGTACTTTTTCCAATTTAACCTATCTCTTCTAAATACCTTTTTAACTTCTCAAAAGGATTATCAGAATGGGTAATAGGTCTTCCAATAACTAAGAAATCAGCTCCCTTTTCCTTTGCCTCCCTTGGAGTAATTATCCTTTCCTGATCAAAAGAGAGATCCTCTTTTAGCCTAATTCCAGGAACAACTGTTAGAAATTCCTTACCACAAATTTTTTTAACAATTTCTATTTCCTCACCTGATACAACAACACCATCCAGACCAGCAGATTTTGAAAGCTTAGCAAGCCTCTCTATTTCTTCATCCATCGTCTTTCTCGCACCTGAAACATCCTTTAATGTTGCCTCTGACATACTTGTAAGTATTGTAACTCCTATAAGTAAGGGTCTTTTTCCTTCTTCAACTTCCCATAAAGTTTTACAAGCTGATTCAAGCATCTCAAAACCACCAAGGGTATGAAGAGTTATCATATCAACACCCAATTCACTTATTTCTTTTATTGCAAGAGAAACAACAGAAGGAATATCAAAGAGTTTAAGATCAAGAAAAACTTTTGCCCCTTTTTCCTTGAGCTCTTTCACAAATTTATTGCCTGCATTTATATAAAGGGGGTATCCAATTTTAAACCACCTTACAAGGGGAAAAAGTGCACTCACCCATTTTTCAGCAATATCTTTTTTATTTGTATTAAGAGCAATTATTATTTCTGTCAGGGTTTTTCCTCCCTTATTTTTCTTATTTGCATACAGCCTATTATTTTTTTTATATCATTAATTTTATGTCTTCTCATATAATCCTCTGTATCCTTTATTATTTTATTTATTATTCCAGGCTCCACAAAGAGCATACTTCCTATCTGACAGGCTCTTGCACCTGCCATTAAAAATTCAAGAGCAGATTTATAATCATAAATTCCACCAATACCTATGATTGGGATTTTCACCTCCTGATAAACTCTATAAACAATATAAAGTGCAATTGGATGAATACAAGGTCCAGAAAGGCCAGCAACTCCCCTTGGAATTACAAACTCTCTTCTTTCCACATCAATAGCCATCCCCATTATTGTATTAATGAGAGAGAGTCCATCTGCACCTTTTTTTTCGCACTCCTTTGCTATATCAATAATATTAACAAAATTAGGAGCAAGCTTTACAAAAACAGGACCAGCTTTAAATTTATTTTTTACAATTTCAACAATTCTTCCTGCACTTTTTTTGTTCTGCCCAAATTCCATACCACCTTTATCAACATTAGGACAGGATAAATTAAGCTCAATAGCATGAACACAGGCTCTATCCAACTCCTCTGCTAAAAATTCAAACTCCTCTTCTTTTTCACCAAAAACATTCACAATAACAGGAATATCAAGTTTTTTTAAAAGAGGCCATTTTTCATTTATAAATCTTTTTATACCCACATTTTCAAGTCCAATTGAATTAAGTAGGCCACAGGGTACTTCAGCAATTCTCTCAGGTGGATTTCCTGCTCTTTCCTTTATGCTTATTCCCTTCGTGACAATTGCTCCAAATTCCTTTATATTTACAGCCTCTGTATGGTAAATAAGTTCTGTTCCATAAGCAAATGTTCCAGAAGCAGGCATAAAGGGATTTTTTAACTTTAAACCTGCAAGATTAACTTCTAAATTCATATTTCTATTTCAGAAAGTTTAAATAATGGACCCTCTGTACAGGTTCTTAAATAATTATTAGAGCTTTTACTTTTAACAGCACATCCCATACATATTCCAAAACCGCAAGCCATAGTGCCTTCCATTGAAACATATGTTCTTTCAGGTGGTAAAAATTTAAAAGCCCTTAACATAGGAAGGGGACCACAGATAATAAACATTGATTTTTCTAAAATTATATATTTATCTTTTATAAGTTCCTTAACAAGATCCGTAACAAGCCCTTTGAAACCAAATGATCCATCCTCAGTGCTTATTAATACATTATCTGTAATTTCTTGAATCCTTGAGTACAGGTATTCATTCGGGGCTGTTTTTAATCCATAAATAATCTTAAAAGAACTCAAAGAATAATACTTTGCGTAAAACATAAGTGGTGCTATACCTGTTCCACCTCCAATTAGAATTATTTCAAGATCAGAGGGCGGGTCTAAAAAAGGCCTGCCAAGTGGCCCAATAAGATCTATTTTCCCTCTTTTTCTTTCATAAAGCAATTTTGAACCCGAACCTAAAACCTTTATTAAAAATTCAATGACATCATCCTCAACATTCCATACACTGTAAGGTCTTCTGATAAAAGGATAAAGAGAATTTTGAACTTTAATATTAACAAATTGACCTGGTTTTACCCTTTTTGCTATTTCATCTGCTGATATTATAAGTTGAAACATTCCATCGCCTAAATCTATATTGTTTAAAATCTCACCCTCAATTTTTTTCAAATAAATCTCTCGTGATAACATAATAAAAACTCCCTTTATATTTTTCTTCTAAAATCTTAAAAAATTCTTTAGCTTTCATTTCATCTTTTATAAAGTTTCTGTAAATAAATATAATAAGATATAAAACCCTCGGAATTTCTCTATCTTCTGAAAAATTTTTAACATACTCTTCAAAAAGTTTTAAAGCTTTTTTGTATAATCCAAGGTCAATATAATAGGACTCAGCAATTTTAAGAATTTCCTCTTTCAATTTATCCCCTTCTAATTCCTTTAACTTTTCTTCATTTTCAATCAAATTTAACCATACACCTGACTTTACACCGTAATTTGTTGAAGGAGAAAATTTCTTAATTTCAGACAATACATCTTTCAAAGGAATTAAGCTATCCTCTTCAAAGTAAATCTTGGCAAGTTCAAATCCAATTTCCTGTTTTTTAATATAATCTTCCCCCCTTAACATAAAATTTTTGAAAAGTCTCTTCAATTCAGAAATATTATTCTCTTTTATGTAAATTTCCTGAAGAATTTTTAATACCTCATAATTTTTATTTTCAGAATCAAAATTTTTTAAAATCTTTTTTGCTTTTTCAAAATCACCCTTTTCCTTGTATGCTTCAGCCAGTAAAATATATAAATCTCTATTTTTTTCCAGATCCTTAATAAAACGCATAGCTGAATCCACCATCCCTATCTTTAAAGCAGAACGAACATAAATAGGTATTGCTCTTTCCTTTAAAAAAGAATTAGATATTATCTTCCTTGAATAGTGAAGTGAAGAGTCATATTCTTCACTTATTTCAAAATATTTTGATTTATAAAAATAAAATTTAGGACTTTCTTTTTTTGGATAAAGAGAAAGAACAAAAAGAGAATTTTCAAGGTCTTTTTTTTGGAAAAGATAATTTAAAAGAGAATCACAAAACATATATGTAAAAAAACTTTTTGGAAAAAATCTTTGAAGTTCTTCATACTTTTTAATTGCATTTGATTTTTCATCTATTCTTATGTAAATCATACCTGAATAAAAAATAGCATCATCAAGAAATGGAGAATCAGGAAAATATTTTATAATTCTTAAAAACTTTTCAAGGGATTTATCATATAAAGTTTTAATCTCCTGAGTCAAGTTTTTTTTATTTTGAAAGAATCTTTTTTCTGCATCTCTGTAATATTTTTTGGCATTATAATATGTATTAAAATAACTCCTGAAAAAAGAACAAGAAGATAAAATCAAAAAAATAAAAATTAAATTCTTAAACAAATAATTATGTAGATCCAGACCCAAACCTTACTTTTCTGAACCTTGCAGGAGGAGAAGCATGACCTACATGCATAGATTGACCCGGTTCACCCTTTCCACAGGTTAAAAGTCCATAAAGAATTTGATCTTTCCCTATACCATCACAGGAATTCCAGAAATCTGGTGTTATACCATAATAAAGAGGGTCTCTCACAATTTCTCCAGTTAATTTCCCGTTTTTTATTCTGTAACCTATTTCACAGGCAAACTGGAAATTAAGCCTTTTTTCATCAATACTCCATGATTTATTAACATCAATTAAAAAACCATCTTTAATATCAGAAATAAGCTCTTCCAATGTTTTATCACCTGGTTCAAGGTTTATATTTGTCATCCTCACTATTGGAATCCTGTTCCAACTTGAAGCCCTTGCAGCACCAGAAGACTCTGAATTAATATGAATTGCAGTATCCCTTGATGAAAGATATCCTGAAAGAACACCTTCCTTAATTAAATAAATTTTTTTTGCCCTTGTCCCTTCATCATCAAAACCAAATGTGCCAAGTCCTTTCGGATAAGTAGCATCAGCAGTGATATTTACAATTGGAGAAGCATATTTAAATTTAAAAAGTTTATCAACTGTAGCAAAACTCGTTCCTGCATAAGAGGCTTCATAACCTAAAACTCTATCCAGTTCTGTAGCATGACCTACTGACTCATGAATTTGAAGAACCATCTGACCAGGCATAATTACAAGATCAAACTCCCCTTCAGGTGCTGGTGGAGCATTAAGTAATTTATCTGCTTCTTCTGCTATTTTGAAAGCATTTTCCTTAAAGTCTTTCTTATCTATGACCTCAAATCCTCCCTGTAAATAGTTACCACCGTGACTTTCTGGATAAGATCGAACCTGAAGAATTCCATCCTTAAAGGTATAGACTGAATAACCTCCTCCTGAATGATAAATTACCTGGTGTATATCGTGACCATCAGTGGAAACAAAATATTTCTCTTCTTTAAAAAATCTTAAAAGGCAGTTTCTCAAAACAGCATACTTAGAATTTTTTAATATCTCATCTATCTCAAATAAGAAATTTAATTTTTCATCAAGAGGAACCTTGAAGGGGTCAATTTCAACATAAGAAAAATAATTCCCTCTTGAAGGTTCTTCCCTTACCAGTTTATATCCAAAGGAATTATATTTACTGGAAGCATCACATAGTTTTTTTGCAAGTTTTACAGTTTCAAAAACTTTTTCTTTACTAAAATCATTTGAAGCTGCAAAACCCATTCCTCCATTATGGAAAATTCTTATTCCGTATCCTCTATCTTCATCCCTTGCAAAAATTTCAAGGTTTCCATTTCTTAAAGAAATGAATTCAGATTCCTTTTCAACAATCCTTATTTCTCCATAGGAAACTTTCAAAATTTCAAAAACATTTAAAGCCTCATTTATAATTTCTCTCATTTAAAAAATTTTTATGGAGCCGAGGGGACTTGAACCCCTGACCTTCGGAGTGCGATTCCGACGCTCTCCCACCTGAGCTACGGCCCCTTGTCTATTATTATAAGACAAAAACCTTAACTGAAAGTAAAATAAATTAAAAGAACTTCAAATAAAACCCTTAATCTTGCATCTCCAAGAATACCAGTTGAGAAAATTAAAGGAAATAAAATAATTATTAAAAGAAAACTATCTTTAAAATTTTTTAATAATTTTTTAAAAAATAAAAAAATAAGTAAAATATGGAAAAAAATTGAAAATAAGAGTATAAAAACTCCCTTTAGTTCTAAAAAAATTATTCTTTCTTTAAAAATTTTTTCTAAGCCTTTTAAAATTTCCCCCCTAAAAAATAAATTAAAAACTTCTTGTTGAACTCCTTTAGCGATATCTTCTCCTCTTATATAAACTATAAGAGATTTCAATGAAATAGGTGAAAAAAGTGTATTAAAAGAAAAAACAAAGTGGGAAATTAAAAATTCCGGAAAGGTTCTTTTAAGTTCCTTTAAAGAAATTTTTATCATCCCGTAATAAATATCTCCTTCCTTAAAATTTTCTCCCAGTTCCTTTAAAAGTTCATCACTCATCTTTTCCCTTGCTTCACTGAAAGGAATTTTATCTTTTAAAGAAACAGAAAAAGGAATATAATAGGTAAAGAAACTGACAGGAATAACACTTGAAAAACCTAAAAATCTCACATTTTTGTAAATGATTAAAACCCATATAAAGGAAATCATCAAAGGAAAAATTAATATAAAAAAAGCCCTTTTAAATTCCCTTATAATAAGAAAATACATAAATAAAAATAATGGCAACAAAAGGGCAACAGGTTTTATATAAGGGAGAAGAGAGAGAATTAAAAGAGAAAAAAGAAACAGGTTTTCCTTTAAAAAAATATAAAGAAAAAAAAGAAAAAAACCAAAGAAAAAATCAGCTGTTGGTAAAAGAGAATGAAAATTTAAATTCGGAGAAAGAATAAAAAAAATTGAAAATAAATAAAAACTTTTCTTTTTCATTTTTTTATAAGAAAAAAAAAGCAAAATTATAGAAAGAATAACATTGATAACAAAATTAGTTAAAGGAGATTTATTTAATTTATAAAAAATTGAAAGAAAAAAAGGAAAAAGAGGAGTTCTATAAGTCTCAAATTTTCCATTTCTTATAAAACCTTTTCCCTCACATAAGTTTAAGGCAAGCTCATGATACTCTTTTGCATCTGAAACTGATTCAAGAATTCTTCTTGGCTCGTTCAAACCTTCAAGAATGTAAAAAATTCTTGTTATTAAAAGAAAAAAAATTATAAGAAAAAGAGTAAATCTATAATTCAGGATAATTTTCTTTATTCTTAACACAGTATTTTAAAAAAGCCTCATATGTCCAGGGCATCTTTTCTTTGAAAATTTTTAAAATACATTTTGCATATTCCCTTATTTCATATTGAGCATGAATATCAAGTCTTAATCTCAAAAAATTCATCAAGCTCCTCGCATTAACTGTCCAGTAAAACTGCGTATAAGTTGAGAGAGGACATACAATCCTTGCAATTTCCCTTGCTACCCCTCTTTCAAGAAGTTCTCTATAAACTTCAAAGGATTTTTCAAAAATATCCTGCATCTTTTTCAATAGCTCCTTTTCCTCCCTAATATCACCAAATTCACTCATCTGCTTATCCTTTTTTGATTGAACCCTTAACTTTTCTGGTAAATAATATTCATCTTTGTATTCAGTATATCTACCTGAAATTTCATTATAGGAACCCCATCTATGCCTGAACCACTGTCTGGCAACAAATATTGGACACTTCACATGAAATTTAAAAACCGAATGCTCAAAAGGTGTCATATGCTCATTTTCCATTAAATAAAATAAAAGCTTTTTATCCTTTTCTTCTCCTTTTAAACCCGAACCATAAGAAACTCTCGCAGATTGAACAACAGAATTATCACCTCCCATAAATTCAACAAGGCGTAAGAAACCTTTATCAAGAACTTTAAATTCCATTTTTAAATAGTTATTTTGCTCTATTTATTACTTCTTTTTCAATTAAAAAGGCAAAAATATGGAGTATCAATTCATGAACTTCCTGTATCCTTGGAGTCGAATTGGAAGGAACATTAATTAATACATCGCAAATTTCATGAACCGGTGGATTTTTATCTCCTGTAAGATAAATTATCTTTATTCCCATCTCCTTTGCCTTTTTACAGGCTCTGTTAACATTCTCTGATTTTCCTGATGTTGATATTGCTATTAAAGAATCACCTTCTTTTCCTAAAGCATCTATCTGTCTTGAAAAAACATTTTCAAAACCTGTATCATTAGAAATCGCTGTAAGAGACGATGTATCAGTGGTTAGTGCAATTGCTGCAAGTCCCTTTCTTTTATCAACCCTATATTTTCCAACAAGTTCAGCGGCAAAGTGCTGGGCTTGAGCAGCTGAGCCTCCATTTCCACATATTAAAATCTTTCCGCCACTTAATAGAGATTGAGTTAAAATTTTTACTGCCTCATTTATTAAAGTGGCAGAGTTTAAAATCTTTTTTTTAATTTCAATTGATTCTTCAATTTCGGATAAAATAAGGTCTATCATTTTAAAAAAGTAACTTTTAAGGATTTGAACCTCTTAAAACAAAAACCTTAAAAATTTCTCCCATAGCTTCAGGATTAATCAAGTAATTTAACTGACTGATTAGTTTAAGTCTTTCTTTACTTTTAAGTTCTCTTTCATATTCAAAAATTTCTTCTAAATAATTTTTTAAAAAATTACACAATTTTTCAATTTTAATAATTTCAAAGCCTGAAAGTTCAAATTTCCTCTTTAAAAAATCAATATTTAAAGTCCTTGTTATATCTTTTTCACCAATTTTATCATAAAAATTATAAGAAACAGAATGTTTTTTAAAAGCCCTTGCGGTTCCTTTTCTTATTTTCATAATCTCATTCAAACTTTCTGCGTAATCTAAAAAAATTAAAAATGATTCTTTAATTTTATCTTTAAGTTCCTTTAAAAAAATTATAATATCATCTGAATATTCAAAAATAGAATTATCAGGTATTTTATCCATAAAGTAATTTAAAAAACTATCATCATACCTTTTAAGGATTTCTTTTTTATTTTCAAGGTCAACCATAATTTCAAATATTTTACCACTCATTTTAACAAGTCTTCTGAAAGGAAAAGCGTCTAAAACTTCTATAATTATTATGAAACCTTTAAAATTTTTTATTTCTTTTAAAGAATCAAGAAAAATTACCTCTTTTAAATTTTTAAGTCTCTCCCTTGCAATTCTTAAAAGATTTTCTGAGGGTTCATAAAAGAAATATTTAATTTTCCTCATAATTTTCAAAAAATTTTCACAGAATATTCCCTCACCACCACCTATTTCTAAAATATCGTAAGTATTAAGTTCTTTCCCTTTTTCTTCAATGAATTTTTTAAGGGATAGAATTAAGGGTAAGGAAAAATTTGAAGGGGTTATAAAATCACCCTTTTCACCTGTCAAAAATTCTTTTTTTGTATAGAAACCTTTTTCCCCATAAAGAGCTTCTTTCATAAAATCTTTAAAGGAAATTACCTTTCCCTTAATTCTCTCCATATAAAATCCTTTGCTCTTTTCAATTCAAAAGATGTGAAGGTAGAACCATGTCCAGGATAAAACCTTCCTTCAAGTTCAAATAAAATTTCAAGAGTTTTCTTCAAAATTTTTTTATCTTCAACAAATAAAGAGATTCTGGGTTTATTTAAAAAAGGGTTAGGACCAATAAGTGTGTCACCAATAAAGTAATTATTTTCTATTTTAAAAGTAACAGAACCATATGTATGTCCTGGTGTTTCAATTATATAAATACTATTCAAATCTTTTAAACTATCCCTTTCAAAGATTTCAAATTCGGCAAATCTTTTTAAAAAATTCAAGCTAAAATAAAGTATGTTTGAATAAAAAGTTCCCTTTGATGGTGGAAGATGAATTATTTTATTTTTTACAAATTCATAATCCCTCTCATGTATAAAAATTTTTGTTCCATTTTTTTGCAAAAAGCTTGCATTTCCAATGTGATCCCAGTGACCGTGTGTTATAAGTAAAAAGTCTAATTTTTCTTTAAGAGAATTTATTTTTCTTCTTTCAAAAGGTGAGCCTGAATCTATAAGTATTTTTTTTCCATTCAATTCTACTAAATAAAAAACAGAATAAAAGGAAGAAATTCTTTTAATTTTCAATTTAAAGATCTATAAATCTTTGATGATAAATTCTTAAAAGCCCCAGGTTTACAGATTTTCTCGCAAAGGTAATAAGGAACCCTTTAAATTTGGGAGGGTTCTTTGACAATATAACAACCTTTTCCTTGGTAAAAATATATAAAATTGTTCTATTATCTTTATTATAACTTTTAAAGAAATTAATAAGGTCTCTTCTATCCTGAGGGGAAATATTAAAGGAAACTTCCTCATAAATTGAATTACCATTTTCATCTGTCACAATAATTCCATTAACATCAGGATTTTTTAACATTTCTTTTAAATAAAAAAAACCTTTCTTACCTTTTGTTATTCCTTCCATTTGAGCTTTTTAACTATCCATCTTAATGTAACAAAATTTGTATTTTTCTTAAAAATAAGAAATTTCCATTTACCATATCCCTTGAAACCTACTTCTGGTAAATCCTTTTCAACAATTATTTCTCGAGGTTCCCCGATGCCCCATTTTTTAAAGTAAGCTTCAATAACTGTAACAAAGGGAAGAAGATCATCATTTTCTCTTATCTCTTCAAGCTCGTCAATACCTTTTAAAAAATCAAAAAGCTCTTCTTTTTCTTCAGCTAATTCAATTTCTTCTTTTCTTTCAATATCCTCTTTTTTTTCTATTTTAATTTTTTCTTCCTCAATTATTTGTTTATCTTTCTTTTCCCTTATTTCTCTCAGTTTTTCTTTTAAATATTTTACTTTTTCCTGATCCTTTTGAAGTTCTGCTATTTTTATCCAAAGGGAAAGAGCTCTTTCGGAAAAAGGGCTTGACCTTAAATAATCCTTTAAAAGAGTCTCAGCTTCAATAATTAAGTTATGTTCAATATACTCCTCAACAAGTTCAAGAAGTAGACTGGACCTTGGATCATAAAAAAGTTTTTCTTCTTTCATATTAAGAGTTTTCTCTTATCAATTTCTAAAAGTAAAGTCCTTAGAAGGGATAAAAGTCTATCAATTCTTTCCTTTAAGTCAGGAGTTGAATATTCATAAGCTTTTTCCCATGCTTTAAGTGCTCCCTGAAGGTCTCCAAATTTAACTCTTACAAAACCCATACCATAGTAGCCTAAGGGGTTATGTGGATCCCTCCTTATTACTTGATAATACTCCTGTGATGCAAGTCTATAATTTTTTAAAAGGAAATATAGATCAGCAAGAAGAAGATGAGCCATTATAAAATCAGGATAAAGGGAGAGAGCTTTACTCAAAAAAGCTTCAGCTTCTAAATATTTACCCTTTTTTATCATATCCCTTGCTTTTAAAAAAAGCTCTTCTGCCTCTCTTTTTGCTTTTTCTTCAATAGCTTTATCCACTTCCTTAAATTCTATAATACCTCTTTCATGTAATCTTATTATCTCTTTTGCTACTTCAATAGAAGACAATCTAAATTCCTCCATAATATCCTCAATTTTTCTTCTTCCATCCACAAGGGAAAGTATTTTCCATTCAAGAGGAGAAAGGTCAAGAGCGGAAGCACCCTCATTTAGCCATTTTTCAGATAAAACGGGAACAAGGGAATAGGATGGTATTTTTTTTGAAATTTCTTCCCATTCATCAAGTCTTCTTGAACTCTCAAGTAAAATATCTTGAATATCAAAAGAAAATGGATCTGGCAAAACTTCTCCTTCATCTTTTATTTCATCAAACCTAAATATTCCCTTTTTCCATGAAAGAATTTCAAACATTCTTGTTTCATTAGACATTCTTAAAATTTTTATAATTGGGGAAAGATCTTTAATTTTTTCATAGGCAATTTTTAAAATTTCTTTCTCATTAAATTTTAAATCTTCCTTTAAATCTTTCAAAAGACCTGACTGTTTTATTTTTGTATATAGGAAATCATCACCAACTATTGTTATAAGCTGTAAATTACCTCTCTTTAAAATAATCTCTGCAGAATTTTTTTCCTTTTTAAGTTCATTTATAGCTTTAATCTTACCTGTTTTTCTATTCATAGCAAGTATCTGCAAAAAATCAATAAGGGAAAGTTCTTCAAGTTTACCTTCAATTGGCATTAAATTCGCACCTCCTTTTCAAGCATTTTTAACCATTTTAATGCAAGTGCAGAATGTTCCTTTGCCTTTTTTGCAAGAGGTGAATTCTCGGAAAGCCTCACAACTTTAGTCCATTCTTCAATTGCTTTTGCATACTTTCCAATTAAAGCGTAGCATACACCGAAATAGAAATGCAATTCCTCTTTTAAAAAGAAATCCTTTTGCAAGGATTTAAAAATCTCTATAGCTTCTTTGTATTTACCCTTTGCTGTAAGTTCAATGGCAATTAGAAGATCAGCATATTTAGTAGCTCCCTCTTTCTTTAAAACCTCTATTTTATTTCTAAAATTTTCTTCATCCTTTAATTTTAAAGAACATCTCGCATATGCATAAAGTGCTTCCTTATTTTTACTATCTTCTTTAATGATTTTTTCATACTCTTTTCTTGCCTCCTCGTATCTTTCGAGTTTTTCAAGCAATTCACCAAACCACATTATTATCTTATTATCAGGTTTAGATTTTTTTAATACCTTGTTTAAAACTTCCAAGGCTTCATTCAATTCACCCTTTCTTTCCTTTATTTTTGCCTTTAAAAGTAAAACATCAATGTACTCTTTATCTTTCTTTAGAATCTTATCTAATTCTTCCTCTGCCCTATCATATCTTTTTGTTCTATAAAATACATGTGCAAGGTGCAATCTTATTCTATCATCCTCTTTTTCTTTAAGTAATTTAAAATAAAAATTCTCTGCATTTTCATAAAAACCAAGGTTTTCGTAAGCAAGGGCAAGTAAATAAAGAATCTCCTTATCCTCAGGATATTTTTTATTAAGGGGAAGTAAAAGCTTAAGGGCATTTTCAAAATCCCTATTCTTTAAAAGAATTTTAACTTTTTTTAACTCAAGAAACTTATCACCCTCAAATTCTTCAACCTCTTTAGAAGGGAAAATTCTTGATTCAACAGGTCTTGGGGAACCTTCAATAGCAAATAGATATTGGAATACATTTGCCTTTTCTTCTTCCTTAAAACTAACATCTTCACCGTTTATTTTTGAAAGTAAAAAGGCAGCATAAGAAAAATCAGGTTCTATTCTTAAAGCTTCTCTCAAAAGTTCTTTTGCTTTATATTTTTCTCCAATCTCATTAAGTATTTTTGCATAAAGAGTAAGATAAAATGGGTTCTCCTTTTCAATTTCATTAATCTCTTTAAGATACTGAAGGCTTTTTTCCAAATTATTCTCTTCAATTGCTATGAGAGATAAATTATAAAGTGGAACTATAAAACCTGGCTCAATTTCATAGGATCTCTGAAAATATTCTTTGGCTTTTTCTCTATTTTCATTTGCTATTATACAGGCTAAATTATTTAAAGCATAAGGATAATTCTTTATCCCTTCGAAAATTTTTCTTGCTTTTTCTGTATCTCCCCTTCTCGAAAGAGCTATTGCGTACATATTCCATGTATGAAAGTCCTTTTCTTTAATTTCTTCTATTAAAGAAATAGCCTTATCCCAGTTCTCTTCAAGTAGAAAGATTTCAGCCTCTATTTTCTTTAATTCGGGTCTTGTATCATCCATTTTCTTTAGTTCTTCAAGAATATTCTTTGCTTCCCTCAAGAAGAGTTTGTTTTTGTATGCTTCAAGAAGATTAAGTCTTGATTCAAAAGGATCTGCTTTTATCTCAATTATTCCTATGGATTCCTGTAATAATTCCTCAATAGATGGAGCTTCTTCATCTATACCAAGTGCTCCTTGAACTTTTGATATCCTGGGGTCAAGCTCTTTTGCCTTTATAGCTTCTTCTAAGGCTTCTTCTAAATATCCTTTTTCTCCAAGAGCGAAAGAAAGATAAAGATGAGCTTTTGCATTGTTTGGGTCTTTTTCAATTACTTCTCTTAGAACTTTTATTGCTGAGTCATAATTTCCCTGATTATATAAAACTTCTCCCAGATCAAGTTTAATATCTAAATCTTCTGGTAGAATTCTTTGAGCTCTTCTAATTGCTGCAATTGCCTCTGGAAATTTTCCCATTTTTTTGTAACATCTTATCACCCCTTTAATTGCTTCCTTATTTTTTGAATCTCTTAGCAAAACCTCTCTATACTCCCTCAAAGCATGTGAGTATTTTGCTAATTGGTAAAGGGTCTTTGCATATTCAAGCCTTGCGTTAATATCCTCAGGATTTTGTTCTACTTTCCTAAAATATTTATCAATAAGATCTTCTTTTTTCTTGGTTTTTTTTAAAATTATTTCAAGATTGATTCTTGCTATATTAAAATCTGGATCAATATCAAGAGCTTTTTTAAGCTCATTAATAGCTTCATCAAATAAGCCTCTGTTGAAATAAACTACCGCAAGGTTGTTATGAGCTGCTGGATCAAATGGATCAATCTTTGTAGCAAAAGACTTCAAAATTCTAATCTCTTCCTGAGTAGGAGATCTCATTCAAAAAAGGATTTTAATTTTTCCTGAATTATACCAATTGCGTGTTCATCAGGTAAAAAGAAAAATGCTATCTTTATTTCTAATCCATTTTCTATTTTCAAAATTGACTTTATGCATAAAGCAAAACCTCTTTCTGCCTCAATCTGAAGAAAAGCATCTGAAAGAATAGCCCTTATATTATCATTCTTTAAAAAGGGTACAGTAGGTAGGGCTAAAAGTCCAAGAAAATCTGATAAGGCTGTCATATATGCTCCTGTGATAATATTCCCCACTTCCTTTAAAGCAGATTCTTCCTGTTCATTAATTTCAGAAACCCTTTCTCTGATTAAAAGAGATAAAAGGGAAATAGCTTCTTCTTTTGAAAGTAAAAGGAGAGTAAGTCCGGTAAGATCTCCTAAAAAATAAAGAAGAATTCCAATAGCTTCTTCATCAGTCTTACCTGCAACTTTTTCAAAAACAGTTCCCATATCACCTATAAAAACCTCAGGTACACTCATCATTACCTTTCTGTTTATAAGACCAGAAAGTGCGGTGGCTGCATGACCGCAACCAATATTTGCTACTTCCCTCAAACCTTCAATACCAAAAATTCCTTCTTCTTCTTTCATTTTAATTCTCCATAAATTTTGAAGGGTCTATAATAATTGATGGGGTTCCATCCCACAAAATTGTTCCTCCTGAGATATAGGGTATTCTCATAATATAAATGTCAAGAGATTTTACTACTACATCCATCTGAGAAATAACTTTATCCACTATTAAAAGAGCCCTTTTTCTATCACTTTCTATCAAAAGAGCAGAAAACTTCTCTCCTTTTGAACCATTCAATTTTAATTTCTTAGACATCCAGATACATGGAAGAACTTCATCTCTTATTAACATGTAATCTCTGCCCATAATTTTCTTTATATCTCTCTCACTTCCTTCTATTATTTCTTGAATAAAAACAAGGGGTATAACAAATCTGTTACCTGATACATCAACAACCACACCTCTTGTTATAGCAATAGAAAGAGGTAATTTTAGTTTTATAGTGGTACCCTTCATATATTCACTTTCAATTTCCATAAAACCACCCATCCTTGTTATAAACTGTTTAACAACATCCAGTCCCACCCCTCTGCCAGAAATCATTGTAGTATCCTCTTTTGTTGAAAAACCAGGAATTGTAATAAGTTCAAAAACCTCTTTGTCAGTTAAAACCTTTGCCCTTTCCTCTGAAATTAAACCTTTTTCAATTGCCCTTTTAATAACCTTGTTTTTATCAACACCCTTTCCATCATCTTTTATATAAATTGTTACCGAGTTTTTTTCCCTTTCAAGTTTTATATAAATTATGCCTTTCCTACTTTTTCCAAATTTTAATCTTTCCTCAGGGAGCTCAATCCCGTGATCAAGAGAATTTCTAATTATATGAAGAAGCGGTTCTCTCATCTCCTCAAGTAAAGCTCTATCAAGTTCAATATCCCCCCCCTCTATTAAAAGTTCTGCTTCTTTTCTCATTTCTTTTGCTTTATCTCTTACAAATCTTTTAAATCTCTCAAGAATATGAAAAGCAGGAATTAGTCTTATTGACATAACATCATCCTGAAGATAGGAAATAAGTCTTTCAAGATTTTCCATATTGTCCTGTATTTCCCTATCTTCTATTTGTCTTAATTTTGAAAACAACCTTTCCTTAGCAATAACTATTTCTCCCAACCTATCCATTATTGTATCAAGTTTCTCCGATTTAACTTTGATTTCTTCAAGAGGCTTAATTTCAAATTCTTTTTCCTCTGGTATTATTTCCTTTTTTTCTTCAATAAAATAATGCTCCACATCTTCAAAACTCTCAACCACCTCCACAATTTCTTCTTTCTCCCTTTCAGTCTCAAGTGTTATCTTAAGTAAATTACTAACATTTTCTTTTATTATTTCATCTTCACTTGGTTCTGAAAAAACTACATTAAATTTCTCCTTAAATTCCCTTAAAATAACAAACATTCTTGCAGCAATAAGAGGGGTTTGAGGATCAATGTATATTTCTATTTCATAAAACTTTTTTGATATATCTTTCTCTTTTACAGATTTTAACTCATCAAAACTAAAAGATCCCCTTCCCTCAAGCATCATCTTTAAAGCATCCAATGCTTTAAAGAGAAAATCAAAATCCAAATCTTTCTTTTTGCCTTTTCTTAGCTCATCAAATTCATCCTCAAGTCTGTGACAAAAATTTTCTACATCCTTTTTCTCAACTGCTGCTGCCATTCCCTTCAAAGTATGTGCAAGTCTAAAAATCTCATTTAATATCTTTTCTGAAGCAGGTTTTTTTTCAAGCTCAAGTATATTTTTCTCTAAGTTTGTTAATATCTCCTCTGCCTCACTTTTAAAAAGTTCAAGATATTTTTTTTCTATCATTTTGACTTTATAACTCTTTCAACAGCTTCAAGGACCCTAGCAGGCTGGAAAGGTTTTACTATGTAGTCCTTAGCTCCAGCTTGAATAGCTTCAAGAACAAGGGGTTGTTGTCCCATAGCAGATACCATTATTATTTTTGCATGAGGATCAAAAGATATTATTTCTCTAACTGCGTCTATTCCACTTTTATCAGGCATGACTATATCCATTGTCACAATATCAGGTTTAAGTTCCCTATAAAGTCTTACAGCCTCTTCACCATTTGAAGCCTCTCCACATATTTCATAACCACCCTTTTTTAATATATCTGCAAGAAGTTTCCTCATGAATTGTGCATCATCTACTATTAATACTCTCGGATTCATCAAGTTTTCCCCTATTTAAAATGGATTTGAACCTCACCGGGAATCTTTTTTGGATCTATTATTAAAAATTTTCTCTTCTCAACAACAGCTTGACCTTTTAAAAGGGACCTATCTATATCTTTTTTTATATTTTCTGGAATTTCACCCATTTTAATCTCTTCACATTCAAAAACTCCAAGGATTGTATCTACCTCACAGGCATAAATTCTCTTTAGCTCAGGAGAAAGTATAATAAAAAACTTTTCTTTACCTTCTCCATTTTCTTCAATGTTCATTCTTTTTTTTAAATCAAAAAGAGGTACAACATTGCCCCTTAAGTTAAAAATTCCTTTAAAATGAGGGGGAGAAAGTGGAACAGGAACAACTGGTTTTGGTTCTGAAATCTCAAGAACATTTTCCATAAGAAAAGAAAATTCCTTTTCAGAAATCCTAAAAGCAATTATTTGTTTTTTTTCCATTAATGAATTATAAAATCAATCAGCTTGTTTTTTCCACCATTCCGAAACCCATTGAAGTTTTTTCTCCCAGTCCAGAATCCATTATAAATCTTAAAACCTGAATATTACCCCTTAAATTCAAAGTAGCCATATACCCTTTAACTTTTATGTTTTTGATGGAGTAAAGCTTTGACTTATACGATTCACACATTATTTCTATATCATAATCTGAAAGCCTTTCCCCTGTAAAACATTCAAATTTATTTTTTATTATTTCTTTTAATTTATGGTAAAAATGCTCGGTTTCAGGAGAAAGATAAATTGAAAAACTTTTATCCCCCTCTTTTTTGCTCTGAGAAACAACAAGAGGAGAAAGTGTTTTAGCTTTTAATTCATTCTTAATTTCGCTTATTTCAAATATCTTTGTTTTTAAAACAGGAAGATTATAGCAAATGAGCTTCAAAAAGCCTTCTTTTTTTAAAACACTTTCAAGAATTTCAATAAAAACTGAATCTGGTGAAGAAAGTATAAAAGTTAAAGGACCTATCATTAATATATAATCCTTTTCAAAAGAAATTTTTTGAGGGAAAAGAGGAGAAAAGGAAAAAAGTTTAAAATTTTTATTCTTATAACTCCATCCTTTTGAATGAATATTGTATGAAAATTTTAAACTATATTTACTTAAAAGATAATAGATAGAAGAAGCAAGGAAATAATTATATGACCAAGGGATCTTGTATTCTTTATCTTCACCAACCAGAAGCTTCAGCCTCAAATTCTCTCTTTTATACGCCCCCGGCAGGACTTGAACCCGCAACCACCGGATTAGAAATCCGATGCTCTATCCAGTTGAGCTACGGGGGCAGTATATTTATAAATTATAAAATTTTACAAATTAAATTTCAATTTTTTAACCTTGACAAATTAACGATTTTTATTTATAATAATTAAAAAGGTTCTAATCCTATAAAAATTAAAAATAAGATATGCCAACTTTTGTATGGAAAGGAAGAACTCCTGAAGGAAGGGCAGTTGAAGGAGAGATGTCAGCAGAATCCCAGCAGGAAGTAATTTCAGCTTTAAGAAAAAGAAATATCATACCAATTTCTGTAAATATTAAAGAAAAAAAGAAATTACCCTCTCTTGAAGACCTTTTTCCATCAAAAATAAAAGTTGATGAAATGGCTATGTTTACAAAACAGTTTGCAACAATGCTGGAAGCTGGTCTCCCTTTAATGGATGCTCTAAACACTCTTTATATTCAGACTAAAAATAGAACCCTTAAAAAAACAATAGGAAAAATTGCAGAAGACCTTGAAGGTGGTTATACTCTTGCAGATTCTATGAGAAAACATAAAAAAGTCTTCTCTGACCTCTATGTTAATATGGTAGAAGCAGGAGAAAAAGGTGGTGCTTTAGGTGAGATACTCATACGTCTTGCTGAATACCTTGAAAAAACTGCTGATTTGCAGAGAAAAATTAAAGGTGCAATGGTTTACCCTGTTATAGTTTTAGTTGTAGCCATTGCAGCAACAGTAGCCCTACTTGTATTTGTTATTCCAACCTTTGCTAATCTTTATGAAGGCTTTGGTGCAGAACTTCCTTTTCTCACAAAGATGGTTATTGGGCTTTCCAATTTTGTTAAAAAATTTATTTTATTAATTATTTTATTTATTGTTGCAATTGTTGTGGGATTAAGAATGTGGTATGGAACAGATCCAGGAAAGGAAGTTATAGATAGAGTTATGTTAAAATTTCCTATAATCGGTAACCTTATTCACAAACAGGCACTTTCAAGATTTTCAAGAACCCTTTCCACACTTTTAAGAAGTGGTGTTCCTTTAATAGACTCAATGGACATAACATCCAAAACAACTGGAAACAGAGTTGTCCAGCATGCCCTGGAAAGAGCAAGAAATTCAATAAGAGAAGGATCAACAATTTCTTCACCCTTACAAAAATCAGGAGTATTTCCTCCACTTGTTGTCCAGATGGTACACATAGGAGAGCAATCCGGAAATTTGGACGAAATGTTATTAAAAGTATCTGAGTTCTATGATAAAGAAGTGGATGCAGCTGTGGATGCTCTTACATCAGCGCTTGAACCTCTAATTATGGTGGTACTTGGAGGGGTTGTTGGAACCATGGTTATAGCCATGTATTTACCTATATTCAAACTTATACCAACTTTAATGCAAAGCCTTTCTAAATAAGAAAAGAGAAAATAAAAGAGATTGATAACAAAAAAATATGATTATCTTTTAAGATTAGGTTTATTAACAAGACCTTTTATTGTATTTTTTTCTCTTTTTATAAGCTACTATTTTTTAAGAGAAATTTTTGAAATATCAATTTTGCCTTTTATCTTTATATTTTTATCTTCAGTAGTTCTTTCTCTTCTTTTTTATTATTCATCAAAAAAAGGAATAAAATCACCAATTATTTATCTTCTTGCTGATACTTTTCTCATAATAGGAATAATGCATTTTACAGGAGGTCCTGAAAGTGTATTTTCAATTCTTTTCTTTCTTGTAATAATAACTTCATCTCTTTATTTTGAAAAAGAAAAATACTTTTATTTTTCAGTATTTTTACTTCTTTTATACAACTTATTTTTATTTTTATGGACCAAAGGAATAATAAAAAATCCTTTTGAGCTTGAATTTAAAACTGAAGAAATTTTATTAAGAGGTTATATCACAACATTATCCTTACTTATAGCCTCTTTATTATCTTACATTCTCTCTGAAAGAGCAAGAAGGGGAGAAAAGGAAGCTGAAAAGACTGATATCCTTGCAAGAGAAATACTTAGAAACCTTGGAGAAATTGTAATAGTTAAAAATGAAAAAGGAGAAACAATTTTCAAAAACTCAGAAATTCCTGATCTTTTTTTAAATAATAAAAATATAAAAGAATTTAGCTATGACGGGAAACAGTATTCTTTGAATTATTCATCTTTTGATTTATTTAAAGAAAAATTTGAAATTTATGTCTTAAGGGATATTACAAAGGAAAGAGAAATGGAACAAATTTTAAAGCAGAAAGAGAAAGAAAAATTTTTAACAGAACTTTCCCATGGACTTGCTCATGAAATAAGAAATCCTCTTGCTGCAATTCAGGGAGCCATAACAACACTTTTAAAAGTAAAAGATGAAGATAAGAAGAAGCGTCTTATTGAACTTATTAAGAATGAAATTGAAAGACTTGATTTAATCATTAAAACCTTTCAAAATTATGCAAAAATTAAAAAAATAAAAAAGGAAAAAATATATTTAAAGAGTTTTATAAAAAGCTTAGCTTCAGAATTCGGAATAGAAAATATAGAATTTAAAAATGAGAAAGAGTACATTGAGGCAGAACCCTATTTAACTCAAATAGCTATCCAGAACCTCATAAGAAATGCTATTGAGGCTGTAAATGGAAATAGGGAAAAGGTAAAAGTTAAATTAATAGAAAATAAAATAATTATAGAAGATAAAGGGGAGGGAATACCTGAAGAGGAACTGGAAAAAGTTAAATATCCATTTTATACAACAAAACCAGGGGGTCTTGGAATGGGTTTACCTCTTACTGAAAGAATCTGTGAATTACATGGTTTTAAACTTATTCTTAAAAGTGAAAAAGGTAAAGGTACAGAGGCAATAATTGAACTTGTATGAAAAGGAAGATTCTTGTTATAGATGATGAGAAATCAATTTTAGAGTGGATAAAAATTGCCCTGGAAGATAAATATGAAGTTTTAACTACAACCAATCCAGAACTGGCTTTGAATAAAATAAAAGAGGAAAAACCTGGACTTATTATAACAGATATTAAAATGCCAGGAATTTCAGGATTTGAAATTTTAGAAGAAGCAAAAAAAATTAATTTTAATATACCAGTTATAATGATAACTGCCTATGCATCCCTTGAATCCGTTATTGAAGCCTTCAGAAAAGGAGCTTCAGATTATCTCATAAAACCTTTCTCAGAAGAAGAACTAATTTATAGGATTGAAAAATACTTACCTTTCATAAAAGAAGATAAAGAATTTATCGCAGTTGATGAAAAAACACTTGAAGTAAAAAAACTCGCCTTAAAGGCTTCCTATTCTGATGTTCCTGTTTTTTTATATGGTGAAAGTGGAGTAGGAAAAGAAGTAGTGGCAAGATTCATTCATAAAAATTCAAATAGAAAAGATAAAAATTTCGTAGCAGTAAACTGTGCAGCCCTACCTTCTGAACTCCTTGAATCAGAACTTTTCGGGTATAAAAAGGGAGCATTTACCGGTGCATTTAAAGATAAAAAAGGACTTTTAGAAATAGCTGATGGTGGTACTATTTTTCTTGATGAAATTTCAGAAATGCCTTTAAATCTTCAAAGCAAATTATTGAGGGTAATAGAAACAAAAGAAATAATACCAATAGGGTCTCTTGAATCAAAAAAAATAGATATAAAAATCATAAGCGCTACAAATAAAGAACCGAAAGAGGCAATTAAAGAAGGTAAATTAAGGGAAGATTTATATTACAGATTATCAACCTTTCCTATATACATTCCGCCTCTAAGAGAAAGGAAAAATGATATACCAGCTTTAACTCAATACTTTCTTAAAAACTTATCAAGGAAAATGAAAAAAGAATTTGTCCTTGATGATGAGGTACTTAAGATTTTAATGGAATATGAGTGGAGGGGAAATGTGAGGGAATTGGAAAATGTTATTGAAAGAGCCTGTATTATATGCGATGGTTTTATTATTAAAAAAGAACATTTACCCTTTGAAATTGTTGAAAAATCTGAAACTCAAAGAAGTTTAAAAGAACTTGAAGAAAAAATGATACTTAAAACCCTTGAAGAATTTAACGGAAATGTTAAGAAAGCAGCTCAAAAGCTTGGGTTGCATCCCTCAACTATATATAGAAAATTAAAAAAATTAAATAAGAAAAATGGAGAATAACGAGAAATTAGCAAAAATATTTAACAGGATGGCTGATGCTCTTGAATTCTTAGGTGAGATTCCCTTTAAAATTCAGGCTTACAGAAAAGCTGCAAGAACTCTTGAGAATCTTGATAAGGATATATCAGAAATAGATGACTTTCAGAAACTACCAGGAATAGGAGAAGGTATAGCAAAAAAAATAAAGGAATTTCTTGAAACTGGCAAAATAAGTAAAGCTGAAGAAATTTTTTCAAAAATACCTGAAGGAATTCTGGATCTAATGCAGATACCCAATCTTGGTCCAAAAACCTTAGCTCTTTTAAATAAGGAATTTGGTGTTAGGAATTTGGAAACTTTAAAACAAGCCCTTGTTAACCCAAGAATAAAAACCCTCTTCGGAATGGGTGAAAAAAAGGTAGAAAATATTAAAAAAGGAATAGAACTTTTCTTAAAGAGTAAAGAGAGATATCTTCTGGGAGAAGTTTACCCGATAGTAAATTCCCTTGTTAGTTTCCTAAAAGAAAATAAAAATGCTCTTATGGTAATACCTGCCGGTTCTTTTAGAAGATTCAAGGAAACAGTGGGAGATGTTGATATCCTTGTGACAACAAAAACTGAAGTTGATCTATCTGAATATATTACCCAATTCCCTAAAATTGAAAAAATCTACGCTATGGGACCTACAAAAACCTCCTTTGTTTTAAAAAATGGGCTGCAGGTGGATATAAGGGTTATTCCATCAGAATCAATGGGTGCTGCAATGCAATATTTTACAGGCTCAAAACAGCACAATATCCATTTAAGAACCATAGCAAAAAACCTCGGATTAAAAATAAGTGAATACGGAGTATTTAAAGGAGATAAGTTTATAGCAGGAAGAACAGAGGAAGAAGTTTATGGAACTTTGAAAATGCAGTGGATTCCACCTGAAATAAGGGAAGATGAGGGTGAAATTGAGCTTGCCTTAAAAGGTGAAATTCCTGAACTTATCGAATTCAGTGATATTAAAGGTGATCTCCACATTCATTCTGATTACTCTGATGGTCAATCTAAAATTTTTGAAATAAAAGAGGAAGCGAAGAAAAGGGGTTATAAGTATGTAGCAATATGTGACCACAGTCAGTCAGCAAAATATGCAAAGGGTTTAAATATTGAAAGACTGATGAAAAAAAAGGAAGAAATTAAAAAATTGAATGAGAAAGGTGATTATCCTTATTTGGTATTTGGGGCAGAAGTGGATATATTACCTGATGGGAAACTTGATTATCCTGATGAAGTTTTAAAAGAGATAGATTATGTAGTTGTATCTATACACACTGGTTTTAAAAAAGATAATACAGAAAGAATAATTAAAGCTTTTGAAAATCCTTATGTTCATGCATTTTCCCATCCAACAGGAAGACTTATAGGCTCAAGGGAACCTTATGAAGCTAACTGGGATGAAGTTTTCAAAAAGGCAGGTGAAAAGAATATATGGATGGAGATAAACTCTTATTATGAGAGACTTGATCTTTCTCCTCCTTTGATAAAAAAAGCAAAAAAATATGGAATAAAATTTGTTATTGGGACAGATGCCCATCACTATAACCAGATGTGGATGATTGAGCTCGGTGTAGGAACAGCAAGAAGGGGTTGGCTTACTGCTCAGGATGTTATCAATACAAGAGATTTAGAAGAATTACTTGAATTGTTAAAAGCAAAAAAACTTAATAAGAATTATTTAAAAATTCAATAAAACTTTTTATACCTTTAAAAACCTCAAAAAGTTTATCATAATTTAAAGTATCTGGTAAATCAAATTCTGAGTGATAAAAGGGATTTCTTAAAAAGGCAGTATCAGTTATTAAAAGTGCCTTAATATTTCTTTTCCAGAAGGGATAATGGTCAGAAAAATTCATGTCAGGAATTATTGGAGGGAAAGCAAGATACTCTACATTTAGTTCTGTTTTCTCTTTAAAAATTTTGACAATTTTATTCATATAATTCCTTGATTTTAAATTACTGACAATGCCTATAAAATTTGCTTTATCAGGATAAAAGAAATTCAAAGGAAAGGGATACCTTTGAGAATTTTTTTCCTCAGAGTAATAACCTACTGATTCAAGAGATAAC
This sequence comes from candidate division WOR-3 bacterium, assembly GCA_039803925.1. NCBI lineage: Bacteria > Pseudomonadati > Caldifarciminota > Caldifarciminota bacterium. The sequence goes on from JBDRZL010000007.1 coordinate 48,376, forward strand.
ATAAGTTCAACCTTTTCTTTATTTTTAATAATTTCTTTAACATAAACTTCTGATCCCATAAGGGGGGAATTAAAAAAAGGTGGTTCCTCATTGGGGAAAAATAAAAACCTTATATCCTTTTTAAATTCTATCTGTGAAAAATATTTTATTATTTCAATTAAAACAGAAACAGCACTTGCATTATCATCAGCACCTTTTGAACCATATACACTATCATAATGTGCACCTATTATAAAAATTTTGTTAGAAAGAACATTTTTTTTAACTTCAATAATAAAAACATCACAACCATAGGATTTATAATTAATTTCCCTTATATCAAAATTTAAATTTTTGATGTTTTCTATAATGTAATCTTTAGCTTTTATATAATTTTTATATTTAAAAACATTTCTCTCCCCGATTTCACCTGCAAGAACTTCTACATGTTTTTTTAAAATTTCCTTTAGATTAATGTTTTTTCAAATATTTCAAAGAAATCTCTTTCTTCAATTTTTTCAGGGAAAAATTTTGGAAATTTTCCTGAAAGAAAATTGTATTCTTTCCAGAATAATTCAAAATCACTTTTTTCTATTCCATAATTTTTAAAATTTCTTGGCAAATTTATTTCCTTATAAAACTTATCCATATAATCAATTATTTCATCAAAATCCGGATTTTCTTTTTCCATTATAAAAGAAAAAAGTTCCTTTATATTATCTTTTCTTTTTTTAAAACTATAACTTAACCATGGAATCAAAAGTATGGCGAGACCTGCTGGATGAGGAACATTGTCATAAAAACCGGATACAATATGCTCAAGCCAGTGCATTTCATGAAAACCACCTATTCCCCTTGTTGCTACTCCTGAAAGAGCAAGACTTGCTAAAAGATGCATATTCTCCCTTGCTTTAATATCTTCAGGATTTTTTATTAATGTTTTTATAGATTCAATTACCTTTTTAATGTAAAATTTTGCAACCCCCTTTATAAGGACGCCTTCTTCTTTTGAGGTAACAAAGGGCTCTAAGATGTGAGTTATTATATCAATTGAACAAAGAGCAAGATAATCTTTATCAAGAGTTTTAGATAAAATTGGGTCAACAATTGAAAATTTCGGAAATATTTTTTCATCAAAAATTCCCCATTTTCTTTTTTCATCAATATTTGTAATAATTGCTGAAGAATTAATTTCTGAACCAGTAGCCGGAGTTGTTGGAATAAGACATACAGGGAGTGTTTCATTTTCCGGACTTTTTTGAAGCATTGTATAATCCCATATTTTACCTTCGTTTGTGGCAATTATAGAAATTGCCTTAACCGCATCCATGACACTTCCCCCTCCAAAACCCAAAAGAGCATTTATTTTATTTTCTCTTACAATTAACCTCGTTTCTTCAATTTCATAAGTTTTGGGATTTGGAGATATTTTATCATAATGAATAAATTCTATTTTAAAAGATTTACAAATTTCTTTTATTTTATCAAGAAATCCATACCTTCTTGCGAAATTTCTTCCTGTTACAATTAAAATTCTATTTCCAAGTAAAGGTAAAACTTCTACTAATTTTTTTTCTAAAATACCTGTTCCAAAACTGTATTTTACAGGTAAAAAAATATTAAAGGACTTCAAACTATTCTACAGTTACACTTTTAGCAAGATTTCTTGGTTTATCAACATCACAGCCGCGTAAAAGAGCTACATGATAGGCAAAAAGCTGAAGGGGAATTATGGCAATAAGAGGTTGAAGCAAATAGATGGTATCTGGAATTGGTATAAAATCCTTTGATAATTCCTTTAGAAAATTATCACCAAATGTTCCTATAGATATAATTGGCGCTTCCCTTGCTTTAACTTCCTCTATATTTGAAATCATTTTATCATAAAGTTCATTTTTGGGAGAAATGGCAACAACCGGAAAATCTTTATCTAAAAGGGCTATTGGACCGTGTTTCATTTCACCAGCAGCATAACCTGTAGCATGTATATATGAAATTTCTTTTAATTTCAAAGCACCTTCAAGAGCAGTGGGATAAAGCAATCCTCTACCAAGAAACATCATATTTCTAACACTATAAAACTTCTTTGCCAGTTCTGAAATCTCGTCTTCCCTACCAAGAATAAATCTCATCTTATCAGGAATTTTTTTTAGTTCATTTATTATTTCTTTAAATTCCTTTTTATCAACTGTCCCTTTTAAAAGCCCAATTTCAAGAGTTATTGCAAGAAGATAAAAAAGCTCTGAAGTGTAAGCTTTTGTGGAAGCAACCCCAATTTCAGGACCTGCATTCAAATAAACTCTGAAATCTGATTCTCTATCTATTGTGCTGTTTTTAACATTTACAAGGGATAATACTGGAATTGAAAGCTCTTTAGCTTTTCTGAGACCTGCAAGAGTATCTGCAGTCTCTCCTGATTGAGAAATACTTATACAGATTGCATTTTTATTGGAAACAGGCTCTTTATATCTGAATTCAGAAGAAAGTTCACACTCGGTAAAGGAGTTGACAAAACCTTGAAATAGGTGTTTGCCATAAAGTCCTGCATGATAACTTGTTCCAGCTGCCTGGATTATTATGTGATCAGCCTTTAAAAGAGCATTTTTAGCACCATTTGATAAAACAGAAATATTATCATTTTCATCTATAACCCTCATCAGATTTTCTTCAATAACTCTTGGTTGTTCGTGAATTTCCTTAAGCATATAATGAGGGTATCCTCTTTTCTCAATCATATCCTCTCTCCACTCCACATAAGTAGCTCTCCTTTTTTTCCTTTCACCACTAAAATCGTAAAATTCTACCTTATCCTCTTTCAAAATAACTATCTCACCATCTCCCATTGTAACTATCCTTCTTGTATGAGACAAAATTGCAGGTATATCTGAAGCAATCATATTTTCGTTTTTACCAATACCGACTATTAAAGGGGAACCCATTCTCACCCCTATAATCTTGTCAGGATGAAATTTGTTTATAATAGCAAGAGCAAAGGAACCTTTAAGTTTATTAACTGTTTTTAAAACACTTTCCAAGAGATTCCCCTCATAATATTCTTCAAGAAGATGAGCTATAACTTCGGTATCAGTATCAGATGTAAATCTATGTTTTTTTTCAAGTTTCTTCTTTAACTCTCTAAAATTTTCAATTATTCCATTATGAACAACTGCAAAAATTCTCTTACAATCTACATGGGGATGAGCATTTTCATCTGTTGGCTTTCCATGGGTTGCCCATCTCGTGTGTCCTATAGCTATTTTGGAGGGAATAGGTAAACCATTTAAAAGTTTCGAAAGCTCACTTATTCTACCTGCTTTTTTTCTTATAAATAACTCTCCATTTATTATACTTGCAAAACCTGCTGAATCATAACCCCTATATTCTAATTTTTCTAAACCTACTATAATTACACTATCTACATCTTTATTACCAATATATCCAACAATTCCACACATTTATTGAATTTTCTCTCTCTTTAATTCATACTTCACTGTTATAGGAACACCATAGGCAGTTATCTCCACAATTACCTCTTTATCTCTTATATCCTTCACATAACCATTCCTTACAGCATCTCCCTGCCTTATTGTATAACTTCTTCCATCAGGAGCTTCAAAAAGGGCAACATTACCTTTTGGTCCTTTCATTATTCCAACTAACTTAAGATTAGAAAGATCAACAACTTCTTCTTGAGTTCTTTTATAACCTTTACCTACAAGAGAAAGGAAAGGATCCCTTCTGTTTCCAGGATCATAGTTATATCCCTTGGGCAAAAGTTCCTCTTTTAACTTAACTGTATCTATTTCTTGGCCAAGAATAAAACCAGGCTTAGGAGATTCCTTTGCAACATCCACCTTTCCTCTTTTTTCCTTTTTGCAACTAACTGCAAATATAATTAGAAAAATTAAAAGAATACCCTTTTTCATCTTCTACCTCCTTTTAGGTCTTACAGGCTTAGTTTCAGTAGGTGCTACAGCCCCCCCAATTGTAGAAACAGTATAAAATTTAGCAACAAAAGAAGCCTCACAACTTCTATCCTGAGATTTGGATTGATTTATCTTTATTCCTTCAACTGTTACAAGCCTTGATAAAGTGGAAAGTTCAGAAATAAAATTTACAAGATTATGAAAATTAGAAATCACTTCAAGAGAATAAGGAAGTTCTGTATATTCACCCTTAGAAACAGGGGGATTCCTTGAAAGTTTCACAATTTTTACATCATTTTGAGTTCCCCTCTGTTGAAGCAGAGTTATAACTTCTTCCGGTTTTTCTTCTGGAGGTAAAAGTTTAAGTGCCTTTTCCCATAAATACTGAAGTTTTTTAATTTCAATCTCCAACTCCGGGAGCCTTGCCGCAGCTATACGAGCTGTTTGAAGTTCTTTTGAAATTTTTGAATATTTAGCTTCAAGATTTTTAATCTGTGCCTTCATTTTGTTATAGAAAAGAAAATGATAAATTAAGAATACTATAACTCCAATACCAGCTGTAATTATAAAATATCTTAATTTATTATTCATTATTTTACCTCCTCTTCCGTAGTTAAACCAACAGAAACATTAACAGGTATTTGCATGGTGAAAGTTAAATACTCCGTTTCTTCTTCTTTTTTCACATCAATCCTTTCCAGTATCACATTTTCACCAAATAGTGGAGAAGATTTTATATTCTGGATAAAATCTGCAATAAATAGGTTAGAAAAAGAAGCTCCTTCAATCTTTATTAAATTTCCTGTGTGGGAAAAGGAAATAATCCATACATATTGAGGAAGAGCTTTTGAAAATTCATCAAGAATCATAACCTCAGTGTTTATACTTGAAAGTAGCCTCTTAGCTATATTTACTTTATTTTCAAAATCTCTTTTTTTTGTTTCCAGTTCATTAACCTTCTTTTGAACCTCCCTCAGAGCAACAAGTTCGGTGCTATCCCTTTTTATTTGACTTTTTAAACCGGAAATTTTAACCCTTGAAGCAGAAAAAGAAAAGAATGCCCATAGAACAGAAATTGTGAGTATAAGAGTTCCCGCAATTTCGTATATTCCTATAGGAGGTAGTGTTATTTTAAATTTTCTTTCTACTTTTTCTTCTGATGGTAATAAATTTATTTTAATCATAGTATCCCCCTTAAAGATAAACCCAAAGATGGAGCAAATATAGATCCAATTACCTCTTTGGAGGCCAATTCAAGAAAAGATTCAGGAAGATCTATTCTTTCAAAAGGGTTTAATCTTTCAACTTTTACTCCAAGGGCCTCTGATAGGTTTTGAGTAAATTCAGGAATTAAAGTGCCACCTCCTGATACATAAATCACATCAGGTGCCTCTTTTTTCTCTATGTAAGCAAAAGTTCTTCTTATTTCTTCTGCAATGCTTGTAACGTAATCTCTATAAACCTCAAAAGTAACTGCAGAGGATGTTTCTTTTTCACCTTTTATTATTAAGAGGCTATCTGAATATGAAAGATCAAGCCTTTCCTGCATTAAATTTATAAGATTTCTTACACTTACTCTTATATCCCTGATCAAGTAAGGACCAGTATTTGCAAAATAAAATACAGTGGAAAAACTCTTTCCAATATGTAGTATCCCCTTTATATCACTACTTTTTGCAACTTCAGGATAATTGAACTCAAATAAATTATAAAGTGCTAAAACACTAACATCCAGAATTTTGGGTGTAAAACCTGCAGATTTTAAAACATGAACATAATCCGTAATGGCTTCGTTCCTGGCTGCAACTAACAAGACTTCAATTTCGGTTTCACTCACTTCAGGATTTACAATATCTCCATCCACTGATATTTCCGTTGGATCAACACCAAAGTACTGTTCTGCCTGCCATTTTATTTGCTCTTTTATTTCTTCTGGAGGCAATTTATCCATTTTTATCCTTTTTATATTAATTGCCCTTGGATTGGGAATAAATGTAGCGACATTTTTAATAGCAGGCTTTTTTTCCTGAATATATCTCTGTAAAACATCAATAACAGTGTCTCTTTCAATTATTTCACCTTCTGCTACTACCTCCTCAGGCAAGTCAGCTTTCCAGATTTCCTTTACTTTAACATTTTCTTTTGAACCTTCAAGGAGGGATATCCTCACTCCAGAGGAACCCACATCAATACCAAGTAGACCTCTTTTTTTACCGAGCATAAAAAATATTTATTTTTAAAGAATTGAACTTTTTGTTCATTTTTTCATTATAATATAAAATATAAAAAAAGTCAATAAAAAAGAGGACTAAAAATGATAGAACTTTTGCTTTTAATTATAATTATATGGGTTTTTCTTTACCTCATATATAGATTTGCCTTTAAAGTAGTATTAACAGAAAAACGAGGTGAAATTATTCCTGTTAGAAAAATTGAAATAACCCCAAAACTTATTCTCATTGTTTTGTCCCTTTTTATTCTACTTTATATAATTTCCAGTTTTAGAGAAGTTCCTATAGGACATGCACTTTTAACCTTCAATATTTTTACAAAAAAATATGGAATAAAAACTGAAGGACTGCAGTTTGTTCCAAGATTTTTTTATAAAACTCACCTTTATAATATAAGAAGGCAGGAATATACAATGACAGCAAGAAAAGGGGAAGGTGAAAAAAAGGATATAGATGACTCTCTATGGTCACCTACAAAAGAAGGGCTTGAGGTAGGACTTGACCTTACATGCTGGTTTAGAATACCTGTAGAAAATGTCATAAAAATACATAGAGAAATCGGATCTGACTATAACGAAAAAGTAATTAGGCCTTCAATAAGATCAGAGGTAAGGCATATTATTTCCTCCCACTCAGTAACAGAAATTTATTCTTCGAAAAGAGAAGAAATTCAAAAGGAAATTGAAAAAAAGATTAAGGAAAGACTTGAAAAGGATGGATTTCTAATTGAAGCAGTTATTTTAAGGGATGTTCATTTTACACCGGATTTTGCAAAGGCAATTGAGGAGAAACAGATAGCCCAGCAGGAAGCAGAAAGAATGGAATATATTCTTGAAAAGGAGAAAAAGGAAGCAGAAAGAAAAAAAATTGAAGCAAAAGGTAAAGCAGATGCTATAAGAATTATAAGTGAAGAACTTAAGAAAAACCCGATGTATATAAATTATCTTTATGTAGATAAACTTTCTGATAAGGTCAAAGTAGTTATATCAGATAAGGGGACAATTTTGAATTTGCAATCTCTGGATGAAAAATAAAATTTTAGATCTGCCGGGGACACCTTTAAAAATAATAATAAAAAATAATAAATTCTTAACCTTTTATATTGAGCATAAAGGCAACAAAGCCCTTGTTTATTCACCTTATGGAAATTTTCTTCTTGAGAAAAAAATAAAAGAAAATCTAAAAGAAGAAAGAGAAGATAATTCAAGGATTATTTCCCCTATGTCAGGGAAAATAGTAAAAGTATTTAAAAGAGAAAAGGAAAAAGTAAATATAGATGAGCCCCTTTGCATAATAGAAGCAATGAAAATGCAAAATGAGATAAGATCAAAAAAAGAGGGAATAATTATAAAATCTTTCGCAGAAGAAGAAAAAATTATTAAAAAAGGCGAACTGATTTTTATTATTGAATGAAGGATAAAAAATATTATACAAAAGAGGATCTTTCCGAATATAACTTTTTAGAAGGAGATTTAGAGCCAGGTAAATATCCTTTCACAAGAGCTATATATAAGGAAATGTATACACAAAAACTCTGGACAATGAGACAGTATACAGGTTTTGGAACTCCTGAAGAAACAAACGAAAGGTTTAAAAAGATGATAAAGGAGGGGCAAACAGGGCTTTCTTTGGCTTTTGACTTACCTACTCAATTGGGTTTTGATCCAGACCATGAGCTTTCAAGGGGAGAAGTAGGAAGAGTTGGGGTATCTGTATGGAGTTCAGAATCAATGGAGAGAGTTTTAAAGGATATAGAAATTGATAAAATTTCTCTTTCTATGACAATTAATGCAACCGCAGGAATTCTTTTAGCTTTTTACCTTACAATTGCAGATAAAAGAAAAGTTCCCTGGGATAAATTAAGGGGTACAATTCAAAATGATATTTTAAAGGAATTTGCAGCAAGAGGAAATTACATTTATCCTGTTAAGGAATCTCTAAAACTTTCCCTTGATGTTATGGAGTTTTCTCTTAAAAATGTTTTCAATTTTTATCCTGTTTCAGTGAGTGGTTACCATTACAGAGAAAAGGGAGCAAATGCCATACAGGAAATAGCTTTTACTATTTCTGATGCAATTGAATATGTAAAAGGTCTTGCTGAAAGAGGTATTGAGCCTGAAATTATTGGTAAAAGAATAACATTTTTCTTTTCTGCCCATAGTAATTTTTTTGAAGAAATTGCAAAATTCAGAGCAGCAAGAAGGGTATGGGCTCAAATAATGAAAGAAAGGTTCAAAGTAAAAGATGAAAAAGCGATGCATTTAAGATTTCACACACAAACAGCAGGTTCAACACTTCAGGCTCAAGACCCTCTTTTAAACATAATAAGGGTTTCTTACCAGGCTTTATCAGCGGTCTTAGGAGGAACTCAGAGTTTACATACAAATAGTTTTGATGAAGCATTATCCCTTCCAACAGAGGAATCAGCTCTTATGGCTCTAAGAACACAACAGATTCTTGCTTATGAAACAGGAATTCCGGAAATAACAGATCCTCTTGGAGGTTCCTATTATGTGGAAAGTTTAACAAGAAAAATTGAAGAAGAAACTTTTAAATTACTAAATGAAATAGAAGAAAAGGGAGGAGCAGCTGAGTGTATAGAAAAAGGATTATTTCAGAAGTGGATAGAAGAAAATGCTTATAAAGAACAAAAAGAAATCGAAGAAGGAACTAAAAAAATTGTAGGTGTTAATATTTTAAAAAAGGAAAAGGAAGAAAAAATTAAAATATTTAGGATAAAAAGCAAGGGGGAAAGGGAAGAAATAAAAAGAATAAGGGAATTTAAGAAAAAAAGAGATAAAAGTAAAGTAGAAGAGGCTCTTTTTGCTTTGAGGGAAGGTGCTTTAAGGGGAGAAAACCTTATGAATTATATCATTAATTGTGTTAAGGCAAAATGCACACTTGGTGAAATCTCTTATGAGCTGGAAAAAATCTGGAAGAGGGTCTGAATCCCTTTTAAAAAACAATTTAAAAATGAAAGAAAAAAAATTTGAAACAATCTGTGTTCATAATAAAAAAATCAATTATAAATTAAGAGATATATCAGTTCCCATACATCTTTCCTCAACCTTTTATTTTGAATCTGCTGAAGAAGGAGGAAAGCTTTTTGAGGGGGAAAAAGAAGGTTTTATTTACACTCGTCTTTCAAATCCAACAATAAAAATTCTTGAAGAAACACTTAAAGAACTTGAAAATGGAGAAAGGGCTCTTGCTTTTTCCTCTGGCATGGGTGCAATATCAGCTCTTATTTTCTCTCTCTTAAATCAAGGTGATAAGGTTATATACTCAGACCCCTTATATGGGGGAACTTTTGCTTTATTCAAAAGGCTTGAAAAAAAGGGATTATTTACCTTTAAGGGTATATACGCCAAAAGATTTACTGAAAAATTAAAAAAAGAAATTGACAAAAAAACAAAACTCATATACATAGAAACACCTACAAATCCTACCCTTGATATTATCGATATAGAGGAAACTGCAAAAATTGCAAAGGAAAAGGGAATAATTCTTGCTGTAGATAATACTTTTGCAACTCCCTATCACCAGAGACCACTTGAGCTGGGTGCAGATGTGGTTATACATTCTCTCACAAAATATTTAGGTGGTCATACAGATTTAATAGGTGGTGCTCTTATTGGTAAAAAAGAAATAATTGATGAAATCGATAAAGAAGAAAAAGCTCATATAGGAGCCTGTATATCACCTTTTAATGCATGGCTAACCTTAAGGGGTATTAAAACCCTCGCAGTAAGGATGAAAGTTCATTCTGAAAATGCCATGAATTTAGCAAAATTTTTAAGTGAACATCCAAAAGTAGAAAAGGTTTTTTATCCAGGCCTTTCTGACTTTGAAATGTATAAAATAGCCAAAAAACAGATGAAAAATGGTTTTTCAGGTATGCTTTCATTTATACATAAAAATGGAAAAGAAGGGGCTATGAAATTTATCAATTCTTTGAATCTCTGTGTTAAAGCAGTAAGCTTAGGAGCAGTTGAAACCCTCGTAGAACATCCTGCCTCAATGACTCATTCTACAATGAACGAGGAAGAACTTTTAAAAGCAGGAATACACCCTGGACTTGTTCGAATTTCAGTTGGAATTGAAAATATTGAGGATATAATAATGGACATAGAAAATGCTTTAAGGAAATCATGAAAGAAGATAAGATCTGCGTTATTGGTGCTGGTATCGCTGGGATAATGACTTCTTATTTTCTTGATAAGTTTGGTGCTAAAAGAATTACTATTTTTGATAGAGAGGTTCTTGCTTCTGGAACAACTGGTAAAAGTGCAGGTATTGTAGTTACCCATCTTTTTGATGAAATAGACATTGAATTATCAAAGAGAACAATAAAAATTCTTGAAGATATAAATGAAAAAAGTAAATTTAAATTTTTAAAAAAATATGATACAGTAACAGGTATTCATGAAGAGGAGAAAAAAACTATACTTGAAAATTTATTAAGAAAAAAATTTGTTGAATTTGAAATTTTTTCTCTTGAGGATTTAAAAAAGATATACCCTGTTTTTAAAGAAGAAAAAAAATACATAATTTCTAAAAATGGTCTTTATGTTGATACCGGAGAATTACTTTATTCAATTTATTCCTATTTGAAATATAAAAATCATGAGTTTAAATTTTTTAACGAAATAAAAGGATTTGAAATAAAGGAGGGAAAAGTAAAAGCCCTTATTACTAAGAGAGGTAAGTTTTATTTTGATAAATATATTCTTGCTATAGGTATATGGACTAAAGAAATTTTAAAAAGAGAAGAAATAAATATACCAGTAAAACCTTACAGAACACAATCTGTTATTTTAGAACTGAAAGAAGAGATTGATTTGCCTATATATAATGACATTCAGCACGGTATTTATTTGAGAAAAGAGTTAAAAAAAGAAATCTTACTTGGTGATGGAACTGAAAGAAAGGAGCAGGATATTAATAATTTCAAAACTTTTAATGATGAAAGTTTCCTTTTCAGTGTTTCAGAAAAATTACCCCAAATTATACAGGGTGCAGAAGAATTTGGGATAAAGGGAGGATGGGCATACCTCTGTCTTGCCACACCTGACAGAAAACCCATACTTTCAAAAATTGAAGATATTGAAAATCTTTATATATTCTGTGGTTTTAATGGACTTGGTATAATGAGATCACCCGCACTTTCTGAAATACTTGCAGAGTGTGTGCTTGAAAATCTTCCTCTTCCGGGGGAATTCAGCCTAAAGAGGTTTGATGGTATAAATGATTTTGAAATAAAAGAAGGTTTCTATCCTGAATGAAGAAGATACTTTTTGCTACTCATTCTCCTTATTATATAGGTGGAGAAAAAAGTATGTTAGATGTTTTGAAAGGTATAAAGAGCTACTTTAATGTTGCTCTTTTGGTTCCTGAAGGTGAGTTATATGAAATTGCAAAAAAGGAAGGAATAAAAGTTTATAAATTGCCCTTTAAAGATTCTTTGATATGGAAAACAAAGAGAAAATTTCTTTTACCCTTATTTAAAAGTGAAATTCCAAAAATTTTAGAGGGATTAAATAAAATTGTTAAGGATTATAATCCCGATATTATTTATACTCATTCTATGAAAATGCATTTATTTTTCTCCCTTTTCTTTTTAAAAAATAAAAAAAAACTTGTATGGCATTTCAGGGACATACCAGAAGAAAGTTCAAAATTTATATTTAAATTTTTTTCAATTTTTCCTAACAGAATAATTGCTATTTCTGAAGGAGTTAAAAGATTTTTCCCTATTAAAAGTAAAATTAGAGTTGTTTACAATGGTATAAAAATACCTGAAAAGATAGAAGAAAATAATAATATAAAAAAGAAAAGGTTTACAATATTGAGTGTTGGGAACATCCAGTACTGGAAAGCACAGGATTTAATAATTGAATGTGCCAAAAGGTTAAAAAATTTTGATTTCTGGATTATTGGTGATGCAATTCATCCAGGTGAAAAGAAATTTAAAGATAAAATAATCAAAAAAATAAAGGAAGAAAAAATTGAAAATGTTATTTTATGGGGAAAAAGGGATGATGTTTTTTCCTTTTATAAAGAATGTGATGTTTTTTTACATATTCCGAGGGCAAGAGAAGGATTTGGAAGGGTTATCGTTGAAGCAATGGCAATGAAAAAACCTGTTATAGTATCAAATGTGGCAGCTTTACCTGAAATTGTAAACGATGCAGGTTTTCTTGTAAGAAATGGAGATTTAGATGATATATGCAGTAAAATTCTTTTATATTACAATGATGAAAATTTAAGAAAAGAAATGGGGGAAAGAGGATTCATAAGATATAAAAATTTATTTACACCTGAAAAGATGATAGAAGGGGTTTTAAAATGCCTGAAAGAAATTATTTAAAATATTTTTTTCAAATATTTTTAATTACTTTTTTAGGTTTTATATTTGTTTACTATTCCGGCAAATCTATCGCAACAGGAAATATAAGGGTGCCTCTTTTTCTTTTTCTTTCTTTTTTATCAGCAGCTATTGCCACCTCTATAAAAACTGGAATATATTATCTATTTATCTACATAGTATTTATGGCTTTTATAAAAAGATTTTTATTTTCCTTTCAGGGTTTTACCTTTTATGACCCCACCTATTTAATTCCTGACATTGTAATTATTACCATGTTTCTTGTTGTGTGGAATAAGCACAGAGAAAAAATTATCTATGCTATTAAAAATAGTTTTACCTTCAAGGTTTTACTTATTCTTCAGATTATCTTTTTTTTAGAAATATTTAACCCTCTTCAGGGAAACTTAATGGTTGGAATAGCAGGTTCAAAGTTTCTTCTTATTCCATCGTTTCTATTTTATATAAGTTTTGGTATAGATAGAAAAACCCTAAAGAATCTATTAAAAATGCTTACCTGGCTTGGTTTTATTTCCTCTCTTTACGCAATCTATCAGTTCCATAAGGGTTTTTTTGAATTTGAAATACTCTGGGCAAAAAATGCAGGAATGGTTTCACTTTTTTTAGGTCAAAAATTGAGACCCTTTTCTTTTTTCCCGAGCCCTGGAGAGCTATCAGGTTTTTTAATGACAGCTGGGCTTATTGAGTTAGCCATGAGCAACTTATCCCTGGGAATAATTTTAACCCTTCTTAAACTTATTGTTTATGGTATAGCATCCTTTTATACTAATATAAGAGCAGGACCATTTATTTTTCTATTTCTTTTCCCATTAATTTTAGCCTTTAAAATAACTAAAAAAACTCTTGCTACTCTATCTTTATATTACTTCATTTTATTTGGAATTTTAACTTTTATTTCAGGTATATCTCTTTCTGAATTAAGATTAAATTTAAAGGGTGTGAATCCAGTTTATACTGAGCATTTTTTTCAAGGTATTATTGATCCAACTCAGAAAGGTTCCTCTTTTGTTCATAGGTTAAATTTATGGAAAAATGCTATTATATATATGTTTAGAAATCCTATCGGACATGGTATAGGTGTTTCGACTTTAGCTGCCAACAGGTTCGGTGGACCTCCCATGCATGTGGAAAGCACATTTATTTCAATGATTTATTCCTGTGGAATTTTTGGTTTTTTGAGTTTAATGTTTTTAACAATATATACAATCTTTAAGGGTTTTATAACACTTTCTCATAAATATGATAAAATAATTCTTGCGGTATGGATCGGTTTTGTTTCAATATTCATGGGACAGTGGATAGTCACCTACTTTCAGGGAGCCTTTTTCTGGCTTTCAATGGGAATACTTTTAAGATGGATAGATTTAAAGGAAGAACTTTAAGATTATTTTATCCAATTTTAATTATTATTTTATTTTTTTTGTCTTTTATTGAAATAATTTTTTTATTAAATTTAAGAATAAGGGAATTTTTATTTATTTTTTTTCTTTTTATCGGCATAGTTTTAATTATTTTAAATAATGAATTTGCCTTTTTTTATATACTTACTTACCTTCTTTTCATGCCTTTTTTAAGAAGAGTTTTACTTTTATATGAGAAATACTCACCAATTGAAATTTTATACCTTGTTCCTGATATTCTGATTCTCTTCCAGTTCAGCTATATTTTCCTTTCAAAAATTGAAAATTTTAAAAAAATTCTTTCATATAATGAATTTAAAGTCTTATTTTTCTTACAGATTTTGATGTTTCTTGAAATATTCAATCCAATACAGGGACCTTTAATTGTAGGTTTTGGTGGTGCAAAATTTCTTTTAATTCCTTCCCTTTTAGCCTATATTGCTTTTTTTAACAAAGATATATATTGTAAAAAAATAAAAAATTTCATTATATACGTTGGATTGATTTCCCTTTTTTATGCTTATTTACAGGTTGAAAAGAGTTATTTCTCCTACGAAAAAAAATGGCTTATCAATGTTAAGGCAGAATATGGGTCGCTCTTTGAGTTTTTTAATTCAAAAGTAAGACCCTTTTCTTTTTTTTCAAGTGTATCAGAGTTCGGGCAATTCATGGCAGTATCATCCCTCTTATCTCTCTTTTTTCTTAAAAATAAAATAAAATTTTTACTTTTTCCTCTTTTTATTTTCGGAATATACATTTCAGGGGTAAGGTCATCTTTTTACATGCTTTTCTTTTCAATTATTTTCTATCTCATTTTTAAAAGAACAAAAAACTACAGGAAATTGTTAAATGTTTTTTTATTAATATTTATTTCTTATGTTATTTTAGTAAGCATAATTAATTTGCCTGACATTGACACAGGGACCCTTCAGGGTAGATTTTTACAGGGAATTTTTGACCCTTTAAGAAGGGGATCATCTTTCCTTATCAGGTTAAACGCATGGATTGGTTTTTTAATTAATGCCATAACTGTAAGACCCTTTGGTTCAGGACTTGGAATCATAACAATGGCATCACGAAGGTTTTACATTCCGGGTCCTACTGTTGAATCCACTTTTTTTGGAATGTTTGTTGCCTGTGGATTCTTAGGTGGTTTTTTACTCTTTTATCTTGTAATTTCAATAATTTTTAAAAGTATAAAAAGTCAAAAAGAAATAAAAGAAAAAATATCATTACCCCTCATTTTAATAATTTCAATTTCCATAGGACAGCTATTAACTCAATACCTTATAGGAGCAATTTTCTGGAGTTCTATTGGGTTATGGGTAAAAAATTTCTACGGGAATAAACACGATAAATATAAAGATAATCATTTTGAAAAAGAAGAATATGTTCTGGAAAGATCTTTAAAACAGAATCAGCGTAAATTTTGATAAATGAAAGATTTTTTTCTCCTGATTTTAAAGTGTATATAAGGACAAAGGATTCGGGTAAAGCTTTTATACTTTTAAGATTTTCATAAAAAGTAAAACTTTTCCAGTCTGTAAAATGCATGGTTTCTCTTTTACCCCATATTGGTAAAAGAAGTTTTGTAATTTCAAAATGAGTTACAAGAAGGTCTTTTTCTTCTGTGTATTTATATACAAGCTCTTTTGTTTCTTTAAAGATTTTTAAATAAAAATTATGTTTTTTCATAATTAAATAAGAAGAAAATAAACCTGAAAGAAAAAAAAGAATAAAGAAAAATTTTTTCAATTTTTCCTTAAAGAGATTTTGCAAAAAAAGGGAATATCCTATTATAAGGAAAATCAAAAAAGGGAAAAGGTATCTTATACCTATAACTGAGGATAAAATCAGGTTCCTTTCTACTTTATCATGATATATGTAAAGAAGATAAAGAAAAATAGCTGGTAAAAATCCTATAAGTAAATTTCTTAATATTTTTATTTTCAAAATCCCTAAAAGACCAAAAATTAAAAGCAAAGGATAATTCAAATTTAAATAAACAAAGTAATCTCTAAAATTTTTAAAGAAATAAATTAAAGAAAATTTAAAATCAGGATGGTGCCTGCCGTATATAAAATAAAGGTATATAAAAATTAAAAATATAGAAATAAATGTAGATAAGATATAAAAAATTAAATTTATCCTTCTTCTTTTTTTAAAAGAGTCATAAATAAAAACAAAGGAATAAAAGAAATTAGGGGGTTTTAAAAGAACAAAAAGAAAATTTGTAATATAAGAAATATTTTTTTCTTTAATGTGAAAATAAAGGGTAAGTAAAAACAAAAAAGAGTTATAAAAATCTGGCATAACTGTTCTTGAATACAAAATAAAAGAAGGATGAAATAGATACAAAAGGGAAAATAAGGGATCTATATTTAAAAAAGTTAATATTTTATATAAAATAAAAAAGGAGAAAAGATGAATTAAAAGAGAAACAAAGAAAATAAAATAAAAATTAATTTTTAAAGGTAAAGATAAAAATATAAGGGAATAAAAGGGAGGATACTTTGAAACCATACCAATTCTTCCCTCATGAATACCCATTCCCCTTACCCAATCAGGAAATTTTAATTCACCCTTTGATAAAAATTCAGCCTGTATTACATAAGTCCCTTCATCAGCAAAGGAATAAAAAGCAGGGTAAAATTTAAAATAAATTAAAGTATAACTCAAAATTGAAAATAATACCAAAAATCTTTTAAAATTCATTTTAAAATATTATAAAAAAAAATTTTAAGTTTTCAAAAAATATGTTTAGAAAGGAAATTGTAATTTTTTTTATTTCACTTTTTATTCTTTATGTCTATTTTATAAATCATTACAGCTTTCATTCGAAAATACCTGCCCTTTTATTAACCAAATCCCTTATAGATAGAAAAACTTTTAATATTGACCCATATGTTATCCATACCGATGTAAGTTATAAGGATGGGCACTTTTATTCTGGTCTTGCTCCCTTTACTTCCTTTTTTGCTATACCTTCATATTTAATTTCAAAAATTTTTTTCAAAATCTTCCCTGAAAAATTAAAGTTTAAAATATATAACCTTATAGAAAAACAAAATCTTTTTTTTCTTAAAAATCCAGGAAGATATGGTAATTTCTTTTTATCTTATCCTGAACCTGAATTAAGGTTTATTTTAATTTTAACCACTTTAATTTTTTTAATAAGTTTTGTAATACCTCTTTCTCTCTATCAAAATTATCTTTATTTAAAAATTGTCCACCTTGAAAAGGAAAAATTAGACCTTTTATATCCTCTTTTATTTGCTATTACTTCAAATCTATTTTTTTCATCTACTACTATTATAACTCAAGGAATTTCCTCTTCCTTAATTTTTATCTCTTATTATTTTCTTTTTTATGAAAAAAAATTTTCTCTATCAGGTTTTCTTTCAGGACTTGCTATAGGTTTCGATTACACCTTTTTTATTTACTACATAATTTTTTTAATCTATCTTTTTTTAAAAGATAAAAGAAAAATATTACCTTTTATTACTGGAAGTTTGTTGCCCATTACAGTTTTATCTCTTTACCACACCTTGATCTTTGGTGCACCATACCTTACTCCATATCATTTTAGATACGAGGTAACAAAACACTGGCTTGAACCAGGGTATATGGGTATTGATCTTAGAAATATTAAAGAAATTTTTCCTTCCCTTTTCAGCATAAATTATGGAATAATACCTCATAATCTATTCATCCTTGTTCTTTTAATAAATATCAAAAAAATATTAAAAATAGAAAATTTTAAATTTATAATATCTATAATTTTAACTTCCTTCTTTGTGTGTGTTTTTACAGGTAAAATTAATTACGGTGGTGGATACCCTATTCCCAAATTTTTCTTACCAGCTATACCTTTCCTTTACTTATTACTCTTAAAATGCGAAAAAAACTTCTTATTTTATAATTCACTAATTCTTTCCTTTATTATTAACCTTTCAATTGTTATGTATGCAGGAATAGAATATAATCCTACTGTTTTGAAATTTTTTCTTATTTTTAAAAAAGGGCTTACAAACTATACTTTTATAAATCTTGAAGAATATATAAAACTTCCTTTTATTTTAAAAATTTTTATAAATTTATTAACCCTTTTTGTTTTAATTTTTCCCTTTTACATTTACAAAAAAAATGAAAAATAGTTTTACAAGAGGAACTGGTTTAATTGAAAATCTTTTAGCAAAACTAAGAGCAAAAAAAGCAGATTCTCTTATACCTGAAGAAAAAAGAAAAGGTATAATCCTTGACATAGGCTGCGGATATTTTCCTTTTTTTCTTTCCATGATTAAATTCAGAAAAAAAATAGGAATTGATAAAATTACCAAGAATAGAGTAAAGGATATTGAATTAATAAAAACTGACCTTGAAAAAATTAGATACCTCCCTTTTAAAGAGGAAAAATTTGATGTTGTTACTTCTCTTGCTGTTTTTGAACACATTGAAAGGGACAAACTTTTGAAAATAATTAAGGAAATAAAAAGGATATTAAAAAAAGGGGGTATACTTATACTCTCGACTCCAAATTTCTGGACAGACTTCATTTTAAAATTCTTATCAAATTTAAAAATCTTAAGTTATGAAGAGATAAAAGAACATAAAAAGTTATTTTCTAAGAAGAAATTAATCGAACTCCTCATCAAAGGAGGTTTTGAAAGAAAAAAAATTAAGTCAGGATTTTTTGAATTTGGATTAAATATATGGATAAGAGCTGAGAAATAGACTTGATTTTTTTTAAAGAATTAAAATAAAATATATTTAGAGATGCGGGCGTAGCTCAGTGGAAGAGCGCCAGCTTCCCAAGCTGGATGCCGCGGGTTCAAATCCCGTCGCCCGCTTTTAAGGAATTATCTTTCACCATAAAACTTTACCCGGTAAATTAATCAGAATACCCTTTAAAATAATTCCTAAAAGAAAAAAGTTAAGAATTTTAACTGGTCCTGCAAAAAATATAAGAATTTTATACGGTTCAGGTCTTATTTCCCAATGGATAGGAATATATGAAAAAAATATAATTAAAAAAATAATAAAATATTTAAAACCTGACAAAATATATTATGATATAGGAGCTCATATAGGGTATTATTCTTTTATATTTTCAAAATTAGGGAGAAAAGTTTACTCCTTTGAACCTCATCCTCTTAATTTCTATTTTTTAAAAGAACATATAAAATTAAATAATCTTAAAAATACTTATGTTTTTAATTTTGCAATTTATTCAGAAAATAAAAAAGTTTTCTTTGAATTAAATGATGATAGAACCGAAGGAAAAATAAAAAATTATGGTAACTTTTTAGTGGATGCATTCACACTTGACTATCTAATTTATGAAAAAAAATTTGATGAACCTGACTTTATAAAAATTGATGTTGAGGGTGCAGAATTTGAGGTTTTAAAGGGCTCACAGAAAATATTGAAATTTAAAAAACCCCTTATTCTAATAAGTATTCATAGTGAAAATCTAAAAAATGAAATTCTATTTTTCCTAAAAAAAATAGGATACAAAGAAAAAATAATTTCAAAGGATGTTCTATTTTTTTATTATGAAAATTCTATTTTTCCTTAACTCAAAATCTAAAGGTGGACTTGAAATTTACTTTATAAAAACAGCAATTAAATTGAGAGAAAAAGGCTTAAATGTGACAATATTCCTTAACAAAAAATCAGAACTAAAAATAAAAGATTTATGTAAAATAAATCTTAATGAAGCAATATTTAAAAATTGGGATATAGTTCATTTTTTTAAATCCTCTGATATCATTTTTTCACTTTTTTTGAAGGCAAAAAAAATTTTCTTTACAAATATGATGGGGCTTAATGTTTCAAAAAAGGATCTCTATCACAAATTCTTATATAAAAAAATTGATAAAATTTTCGCAATCTCTGAATGTGTTAAAAAAGAACTGGAAGAAAATTTACCTATAGATAAAGATAAAATAGTTTTAATTTACCCAGGAGTGGATGTAAATTATTTTAAAAGAGATGAAAGTTTAAGGAAAAATTTCAGAGAAAAATTTGGAATTAGTGAAAAAGAAATTGTAATTTCCAATACTTCAAGATTTGAGGAAAAAAAGGGACAGAAAGAATTAATAATGGTTTTTAAGGAACTATCAGAAAAGTATAAAAATTTAAAACTCTTTCTTCAGGGTGCAATTCAAGATATAAAATATTTTAAGGAACTAAAAAGGATTGCACCAGAAAATGTTTATTTCCTTAATTTTTCCCTGGATACAAAATCTCTACTATGTGCCTCTGACATTTATGTTTTTCCATCTCATTCTGAAGCCTTAGGATTTTCATTAATTGAAGCAATGAGCTCTGAATTACCCTGTGTTGCCTTTGCTGAAAGAGCAGTTCCAGAAATTATTGAAGATAATAAGTCTGGATTTTTAGTAAGGAATAAAAGCCTAAAAGATTTAAAAGAGAAAATTGAAATTATAATAAATGACAAAAATTTGAGAAAAGAAATTGGTAAAAAAGCAAGAGAAAGAGTAATAGAAAAATTCAACATGGATAAATATATAGAAAATTTAATTTATTTTTATAACTTAAAAGAAAATTTTTATTGAGTTAAGAATTTATTTTGCTTTAAGATTTAAATATGATTTTAAATTTCATTATCGTTTACATCTGGTCCCAGAGCACATGGACAGGAGGTAAAGATCAATTCTATTTTTATGATACAACAAAATTCTTAAACATAAATAATCTTGATTATTTTAAACCAGGGGGAAGTTTATCCTTAAAATATTCAGGATTTATACCACTTTTTGAACTTGATACTTCATCCTTATCAAAAGTATCAAAAATAACTGAAATTGATGGTTTTTTTTATTTTTTAAAATCGTATCCCTATGCAAAAATTTTTTATTCTAATAACTTAACTATTTTAAATGAATTTCCACCTTATCCCAATTTTCAAGAATTTCCTCCTGAAACAGTGAATGATATTTTAAAAAAGGGAAATATTTTCCTTTCCTGTGGAAAAAGGTATGGTCAAGACCTCGGATATATATATAAATTTGATGTAAATTCTAACTCTTTTATATGGCCACCAATTACATTTCCTGGTATAAATAATATTGTTAAATTATATAAAAATTTCCCTGGAATTTATATAAGTGCAGCTTCAGGAAGACAGTATCAGTGGATAAAATCAAATGACCTTTTTTCAAGTTACTCAACACATCAGATTGCTAATAACATACTTCTGGAGAAAAGCTGTATAGTTCCACATTACTCTATTTCTGATACTTTCCTCCTTGGAATTTTTTATTACAATGGACTTAGAAATATTTACTATTCCGATTACAATCCTCCTCAGGGAAGCTGGTTTAATCTTTATCCTTCCTATAGATCCTTTGATGCAGGAGAAATTGTTTTTGATTCAATTACTAATCGTGTTTATATTCCTGTAGTTAAAGCAGAATCAAGTGTAATAAGAGTTTTCAATATAGAAACTAAAACCATTGATACCACAATATACCTTGACAATTCACAGATATTTAATGGATTAACACTTGGAAAGGACAAAAGTATATATGCAGCAACCTTTTCAAAAGTATATAGAAGTATTGACAGAAAAAATTTTGAAATTATAGGTTTATTACCCAGAGCTTACTATGTATACCAAACCTCTGATTATGAACTCCTTGTTGGAACCTATGGACCTGCTAAAATTTTTAAGGCAGATTACTTTTCATCAGGTGACCTTGAATCATCAGTTTTTATTTCAAGGAACAAAAAAGAAGGGGCAACTTTTTTTAAAAGAGTTTTTATTGAAGGTGAAAATTTAAATTATGTAAGAGTTCAGATAAGAGGTGATACCCTTGACTCACTTCAAAATGCTCCTCCATGGAGTTCTTTACCCTATTTAAATAATGGAGATACTATCACTCACCTTAATCCTTATTCAAGATATTTCCAGTATAGAATTTTTATTAATAAAACATCCTCCAACAAAAGTCCAAGAGTTAACAGAATCTATTTTACCTATGACCTTGATACAACAGGACCTCTTATCACTAACTGCTTCATAAGTGATGGGAATATTTCACAATCAGGAATAGATATTGATGATAGGCTTATCATAGTTTTTAATGAAAAAACAAATAAACCCTATATAAGCTTAGCGGGTATTGATACATTGTTTTATATATCAGGTGGAACATTACTTGGTTCTGATTCTGTTAGATGGAAAAGTGATGATACTCTTTATATTTATTTATACCATGCTCTTTCACCACCCCAGCCTGGTGATACAATAAAAATTTTAAAGAAATTTATAAAGGATATTTGGAAGAATTCCTCCCTTTCTTATTCCTTAATAGGTGGAACATACGATGATTTAAATCCTCCTAAATTAAAGAAGATAATTTTAACCGATGGAAATACACCTGATAATGGTGCTGGAACAGGTGATACCGTCATCATGATATTTTCAGAAAAAACCAATACACCGCCCATTCCTCCTGAATCTCTTGATTCATGGTTTCCAATAAAAAATTCATGGCTAAATTCTGGATATTCAGTTCAGACTTTATGGAAATCACAGGATACTTTTTTAATCTTATTCAACGGTTTTGGAAAAGAACCACTTTTAAGAGATGATTCAGTGTATGTCTCAAATAACAACAAAATTAAAGACCTTGGTGGTAACAAGATAATTCCCCAGAAAATAAAAACAACAGGTTCTCTTGATAATAAAAATCCATATATTTCATCTGCAATTTTTTATGATTATAAACCCTTTTCTCCCAATCCAAATTCTAATTTTGACCATACTATTATAAAATTTTCTGAACCTATTATATTGATAAAAAACATTAGTAGAACAAATATTGACTCAGTTTTTAAATTATCCTTTAATCATTCCTGGTTAAGTGGTAATGGAAATGCAGAGAGATTAGAACTTTTAAACGATACAATATTTATAATTCAATTCTCCACAGATGGAGGAAATCCAACAGTAAGAGAAGGTGATACAATCACTATCGATTCCCTATTCTTTGTTGACAGAAATAAAAATAAAATAAAAGGTAAGATAATTCTTGAAAGATTTCTTGAAATAGAAGAAATATTTGAAAGAGATTTTTCTTTTTCTTTCAATATAAACAAAAATATAATTTCTATAAATTCTGATTTTCCTTTTTATTTAAATATTTTTGACCTTTCTGGAAGAAAAATATTTGAAGGTTCTTACGAAAGGGGAATGAAAAATTTTTATTTAAATCTTAAAAAGGGAATTTATTTTTTAAGCATAAAAAAGAAAGATAAGGAAATCTTAAAGAAAAAGATTTTCATAATCAAGAATTAATGTAATTTTTTTTCCATTTTAAAAAAACATAAATTGTCCATAATTTTTTTCTGTTATCTTTTTTTCCTTTTATATGCTCATCAAACAATTGTTTTACAAATTTTTTATTTAAAATTTCATCTTCTTCCTCAATTATATTCTCAAACTCACCTTTTAATGGTCCTTTAATCCATTTTGCAACAGGAATTCCAAAACCCTTTTTCCCTCTTTTAATTATTTCAGGAGGCAATTTATCTTTCATTAGTTTTTTTAAAATTACTTTTGTTTTAAAATATTTTAATTTTTTATTACTATCAATACTGAAGGCAAATTCAATAATTCTTCTATCAAGAAAAGGTGCTCTTACTTCAAGGGAGGCTGCCATACTGGCTCTATCCACCTTAAAAAGCACATCCTCTGACAAATAAGTTTTAAAGTCAAACCTTAATAAATCGTTTAAATTTTTAGGATAAAAGGAAACTGTATTTTCAACAAATTCTTCAAGATTAAAAACTGAATCAGGATAAAGAAAATCCTTAAAAAGTTTTCTTTTCTCTTCCTCACTAAAGGCTCCCATCCATACAAGGTGTCTTTTCCATATATTAAAACCTTCACCTTCAAGAAATTTCTTAACCACAAAATCAAAACTAAAATTTGAATAAGAAACGGGTAAATTTTTTCCAATAAAAGAGAAAAAAATTTTTAAATAAAAAGGTAAAAATTTATAAATTTCCATAATTTTATGAGAAAAGTAAGTTGGGTAACCCCCAAATAATTCATCTCCACCATCACCTCCCAGTGCAACCTTCACAAAATTCCTTGTATATTTTGAAAGTAAATAGGTCGGTAAAATGGATGCATCAGCGAAAGGTTCATCTAAAAAATCAAAAACTTCTGGTAAAATCTCTAACATTTTATTCTCATCAAAAACTTCTTCAAAGTGCTCTGTTTTTAAACAAAAGGCAACTTTTTTTGCAAATCTTGATTCATCAAAAGAGGGTTCTTTAAAGGAGATATTAAAGGTTTTTATTAAATCACTGTGCCTTTTTGCATAATAGGTAACAGTGGAAGAATCAATTCCTCCTGATAGAAAGATCCCAAGAGGAACATCACTTCTTAATCTAATTTTTACAGAATCTGAAATTATCTCATCAAGGTAATCTAATAAATTTTTTTTCTCTATTTCCTTTTTTTCAAATTTAAAGTAAGGTTTAATTTTAATTCTTTCATTTTCGTATATAAGAGTATGACCCGGTTTTAATTTTTTTATATTTTTAATAATTGAATAGGGTGAAGGAACATATTCAAGAGTAAAATAAAGGTTAAGAACTTTTAAATCTATTTCCCTTTTTATAAGGGGATTTGCAAGAATTGCCTTTAATTCTGAAGCAAATATAAAAAAATCATTAAAATCTCCATAATAAAGGGGTTTTTCTCCTGCAATATCCCTTGTTAATATAAGTTTTTTTTTCCTTTTATCCCATAATGCAACTGCAAACATTCCATTAAGATATTCTGGAAAATTTTCACCTTTTTCTTCATAAAGATGAACTAAAACTTCTGTATCGCTTTTAGTTTTAAAAAAATGCCCCTTTTTTATAAGTTCCTCCCTTAACTCAACAAAATTATATATTTCGCCGTTAAAAATAACACATATTGATTTGTCCTCATTGAAAATAGGCTGCTTTCCACCTTCAAGGTCAATTATTGAAAGTCTCCTCATTGCTAATCCTATATTATCTTCTATATAAAAACCTTCATCATCAGGTCCTCTTGTTTTTAATGTTTCATTCATTTTTTTTAAAATTTCAAAATTAATTTTTTCTTCCTTTTTATTTAAAATCCCGCAGATTCCGCACATTTTTTAAATTTTTTCTTTTATTATATAAGGAGTTTTTCCTTGGGATTCAAAATAATTTCTTATCAATATTTCCATTAAAAGACCCATTAAAATAAATTGGATTCCAACAGGGAAAAACATAAAGGCAATTAAAATTTTAGGGTTTCTGTGAACCCACACTTTCAAAAATAATTTATCATAAATTGTCCAGACTGTAAATATAAAACTTAGAAAAAGAAAAATTATACCTATTGAACCAAAAAAGTAAATCGGTTTAAGTAAATAACTACCCATAAACTTTACAGTTAAAAGGTCAAGCAATACTTTAAAAACCCTTTTTAGTCCGTATTTACTTTTCCCCTTTAATCTCTTATTATGCTTTACAGGAATTTCCTTTATTTTTGCTCCTTCAAAAGCACATAATGCGGGTAAAAAGCGATGCATTTCTCCATATAGCCTTAAATTTTTCACAATTTCACTTTTATATGCCTTTAATGTGCAACCGTAATCTTTCAGTTTTACACCTGTAATAAAAGAAATCATAAAATTCGCAATCCTTGAAGGTAAAACCTTTGTAAAAAAAGGATCTTTTCTCTCCTTTCTCCAGCCACTTACCACATCATACCCTCTTTCCATTTCTTCGATAAGTTTCTTAATATCCTCAGGGTCATTTTGAAGATCTGCATCCATAGTAATAATAGTATTACCCTTTGCTTCCTGAAATCCTGCATAAATGGCAAGTGTCTGACCAAAATTTCTTGAAAATCTTATTCCCCTTACTCTTTCATCTTTTTCCTTAAATTTCTTTATTATTTCCCATGAATTATCCTTACTGCCATCATCAATTAGTATTATCTCAAAATTTTCTATTTTATTTTTCAGAAGGGATTCTTTTAATTTATTAAAAAGCTCCTCTAAATTTTCTTCCTCATTATATATAGGTATAACAATTGAAATTAAATTTTTATTTTCCATTTAAATACAGGGACAATTAACTTCATGCCATTTTAAAAAATTTTCAATTCCTTTTTCAAGTGGAGTAACTGGATTATATTTTAAAATATTTTTTGCTTTTTCTATATCAGCATAAGTTTTTATCACATCTCCTTTTGGTAAAGGAGCTAATTTAATTTTAGCCTTTTTACCTAATAGTTTTTCAAGAATTTTTATGACCTTAAATATAGAGACAGGTTTTGAATTTCCAAGATTTATAATTTCAAAATCGTAATCTTTTAATTCTATAGCATTAATTATACCATCTGTAATATCATCAATATAGGTATAATCTCTTTTTGTTTTCCCCTCACCAAAGATTTCTATTTCTTCATTTTTTAAAATCTTTTTAGTAAAAAGATGAATAGCCATATCTGGTCTCTGGGAAGGACCGTATACTGTAAAAAATCTGAGAACAATAGTTTTTATACCGTAAAGTTTATTGTAGGTCTCGCAAAGCAATTCTCCTACTCTTTTTGAAAAGCCATATGGAGAAACGGGAGTAATTTTGGTGTCCTTTTCAGAAAACTTACCCTTTTTATTTCCGTAAACAGAAGAGGAGGAAGCAAAAATCAATCTAATTTTATTATCCTTTATAGTTTCAAGTATATTAAGAGAGCCTTTAATATTTATTTCAAAATATGTAAATGGGTCTTTTATGGAAGCCCTAACACCGGGTCTTGCTGCAAGATGAATAATAATTTCTGGTTCCTCATTTAAAATTACTTTTTTTAAATTTTCTTTATCAAGTATGTCAATATTAAAAAATTTAAAATTTTTGAAATCTCTAAGTTCTTCAAGATTTTTCTTTTTTAAATTTATATCGTAATATGGGTCAAAATTATCTATACCCACTATCTCATAATTTTTTTGAAGACATTTAAAGGCAAGATTTTTACCTATAAAACCGGCAACTCCTGTTATTAAGATTTTCAATTTTTAATTTTAAACCATTAAATACCTTTAAATCTATAAATTTCTGCAACTATTCCGCCTCCAAATATCACAAATT
>JBDRZL010000008.1 GCA_039803925.1 candidate division WOR-3 bacterium
TCAGAAACCAGGCCACACTTTTTTAAATAGTAATAATCATGAACAAATGGGTACAAAAAAGTATAAAGTTAGCAAAGAGTGAGTTTTATTTAGATAAATTATTGGAAATATATCCTCCAGAAGAAATAAGTAGAGAAAAAATTCTTAACAAAGAGCAATTTCAGCTCTTGAAACAACTCTTTCAAGAAAAAAACTGCAAAGGTTTAGTTAAAGAATTAATCCATTTGAAAAAGCAGGGATTTAAATTTCCAATTGAAAATCCATATGTGAGTTTTTTAACGCATTATGAAGAAGCAATTGATAAAAATCCAAAAACCATTAAAAAAATTTGTGATAAATTGTTTGAAATGAATTTTAACGAATTAAGAGAAAAATTAGAGGCACCTAAAAAGGCTAGTAGAAGAATAGGTCCAATGTTTAAGGTTTGGGTTAGAAGAAAGTTTAATTTTTTAGACATTAATGAATTTAAAAATACAACCGATATAGCTTTTCTAAATGGAGGTGATAAATTCTTAAAAGAATATGCAATAAAAGAATTGAATTGTAAATTTAGAGAATTAAGCAAAGGATTAGATTTTGTGGCAAAGATTAGTAATAAATACATAATAGGAACTGCTAAATTTATTACCGATTTCGGTGGTTCGCAAGGTAATCAATTTAATGAAGCAGTGAGTTTGGTAAAAGAAACCATCTGTCCTTACAATGTAATAAAGGTTGCTATAATAGATGGTGTAGCATGGTTAGGCGGAGAAATGAAATTAACCCTTGAAAAACTCAAGAGCGATGAATTTTGTTTTAGTGCCTTATTATTGGAAGAATTTATAAAAAAGCAGCTATAGAAAATAATTTTTCACAAAAGTAAAATAGCTTCCGAATAAAGAAAAAATTTAAGTATTAAGAATAATGAGAAAAAAATTAGTGAGAGTGTTTTACCAGTTAAAAATGTTGTGCTATTCTACAAAATATTGCTTTTTTGTCTTTTTTGTATTATATTATAAAGATGAAAATTTTTCTAAAGGAACTTAAAGAAGGAAAAACTGATTTTTCTTATACTCTTGAAGATAAAGAAAGTGAAGAGTTATTTAAAGATTCTGAAATTAAAAGAGTAAATTTAAATTCTTCTGGATGGATACAAAGAAAAGGTCTTGACTATATTTTTTATTTACATGTTATAGGTTCCGGAACCTTAATTTGTGCAAGATGTCTTGATGAATTTCAATTTTTTTTCAATGAAGATTACACCTATAATATTTTTCTGGGAAAAGACCCTTCCATCTCAAAAAAAGAATATAACATTTCTGATAGGGATGTAGCATCAATTTATGTTGAAAATTATGAGCTAAATGTTTTACCATTAATAAAAGAAATTGTTCTTCTTACAATACCTATGAAGCCTCTATGTAAAGACAATTGTAAAGGATTATGCCCTGTTTGTGGAGCAAACAGGAATAATAAAAATTGTGGACATGAAACTAAGGAAACTTATTCCCCCTTTACTTATTTACTTAAAAGGATAGAAAAAAAAGAATAAGGGTTCAACCCCCATTTAAAAATTAAAAAAAAAATGCCCGTACCAAAAAGAAGACATTCCCGTGCAAGAGGAAGAAAAAGGAGAACCCACTATAAAGTAAAACCAATTAGTTTGTCAAAATGCCCCAATTGTGGAGAAGCTAAATTACCCCATAGAGTTTGCCCTCATTGTGGATATTACAAAGGTAAAGCTATAATCCAGATAGAGGAAAAAATCAGTTCTTAGTTTAAATGAGGATTGTTCTTGACCTTCTTGGCACAGATAAAGCTCCTTCTTCTGAAATCGCTGGGGCTGAACTCTTCTTAAAAGAAAATCCTAAGTCCTTTTTGTATATAGTTGGAACTCCGGAGTTTAAAAATCAAATAAAATTTAATGGAAGGTACGAGTTTATTGAGGCTGAAAATAGAGTCTATTTTGAAGAAAAACCTTCTGAAGTTTTAAGAACAAAAAAAAATTCCACGATAGCTATTGGTCTTTCACTTTTAAAAGAAGGTAAAGCTGATGCTTTTGTAAGTGCTGGTAATACTGGAGCAATTCTTGCCTACTCAATAAAGATTTTAGGGAGACTTAAAGGTGTTAAAAGACCTGCAATATGTGCCCTTTTCCCTACACATAAAGGTTTTTGTGCTGTGCTTGACGTCGGCGCAAATGCTTTTGTAAGGCCTTTATTTCTTTATCAATTCGGGGTTATGGGTAAGATATTTGTTGAGGAAATAATGGGGATAAAAAATCCAAAAATAGCTTTACTTTCAATAGGTGAGGAAGAAACAAAAGGAAATGAACTTATAATGAAATCCAAGGAGCTTTTTGAAAAGGACCCAAATTTGAATTTTATAGGATTTATTGAAGGTAATGAAATTTTAAAGGGTAAAGCGGATGTTGTTGTGACAGATGGATTTACAGGAAATACTCTTTTAAAATTTGGTGAAGGTGTTGTTGAGTTCACCTATAATTTTTTCCTTGATTCAATAGAAGGTTCAATAAAAAACAAAATAGGGTTTTATTTTATGAAAAATTCCTTTAAATCCTTTTTTAAAAAGGTGAGTTATGAAGAATTGGGAGGGGCCCCTTTGCTTGGAATTAATGGAGATGTTTTTATATCTCATGGAAGAAGTTCTAAAATTGCAATTAAAAATGCTTTAAAATCTGCTTTAAAATTTGTTGAATTAAAAATTAACGAAAAAATTGAAAAGTCCCTTCTTGAGTTTGAAAAGGTTGATATAGAATAAATTTTTAAAACCCCATTAGTTTTGAAAAAGACCTTGAAAAGGAACTCATCTGTATTGTTAAAGGAAAAATTAGAGCACCTAAACAATTGAGTCTCCTTGTTCCAAAAAGAGGTGGTAATAAACCTATGGAGCTTGATACGATAAGTATAATAATGCCTTTAAAACCTGTTATTAAAACAGTTAGAAATAATATGAAAATTATAACAATAATTGATAAGTTTTTGTAAGGTATTTTGTGAATTCTTTTTGCTATTAATTTCGACATTTTTATAGTAAAATAAAAGGAAATAAAAGAGGATAAAAGTATTACTCCAACCATTAGAAAATACTCGCTGTAAGATTTTGGACTGTAAAAAATGTTAAGCATCCAGGCAGCACCTCCTCTTCTTATATGAAGGAAAGGAACAAAAAAGAGTAAAAAACCTCCAGCATAATATAAAAATCTGTTTGCACCCTGACCTATTAAGAAAATATCATCCCCCCTTTGTGCTGTTGCATGACCTGAAAGAAAAGCTCCAATTCCTCCTGTTATGACTGGAAAAAAAGCAGCAAGTGAACCCCCAAGAGAACCTGCAAATATACCCCTTAAAATTCTTTGATAATTTGTTGTTAATTTATCTTCTATTATCTGTGGTGGTAAAATTGGATTTGTGATTATGTTAAGTATAAGCCAGGGTATTGCAAAGAGTCCCAAAAATAAAGGCATAAGATTTTGAAAGGAAGTTTCTGGATCCATTATCCCCCCTCTTAAGACTATATAACCTAAAATTCCGGAAAGGAAAAAAACAAGAATTCCAGCACTTAGAGAACCCCAGGCTTCTTTTAGTCTTTTAAGCCGTGTCCTTGATCTATCAGTTGTTCTTGGCCACTCAGAGAGCAACATAAAGGCACCTATGGAAGCTAAAATCCATTCCATATGGGGATTGAGTAGTTCTCTTATAGGCGGAAGAATGTAGGGTAAAAAGATAGAAAAAATTAATATTAAAAAAGATGCACCTAAAGACCCTGTAAGGGAAAGTAAAACTGCTTCATGAGCTCTTCCATACATCAGAAACTTCTGTGATGGCAAAAGGTAAAATAAAGTGGAATCATCATTTGTAGAAAAATATATCGCAGGTAAAATTCCTGCAAAAGTATAACTAACAATAGATCCTGCAAAAAAATAAGGTATAAGATCTAAAGGTAAAAAATTTGTTTGAACTTCAAGGAATATAAATAAAGCTAAAATGTTGTAAATATGAAGTGCAGGAATCCATGAAAAAAGTATTCCTGTTATTGTTCCTGCAAGGGAAATTAAAAAAGGATAAATTAAATTCATTTTAAAGGTATTACATCATCCTTAATTCTGGGTACAAGCTCAATTTTACCTTTATATTCTTTTAATTCTCCTACAACAATAATATTATCCTTCTCCTTAAATGAACCTTTTAAGTCTTCCCATAAATCACTCCATATCCACACAGTTAATTCACCTGTATCATCTTCAAGAATTACTCTTGTTCCTGCTTTAAATTCTTTAATCTCCTTTATATTTCCCTTTATTTTTAAAAATTCACTGATGTTCTTTTGAATTGCCTCATTTATTTTATATGGATTTTGTGGATAAGAAATTATTTTTAAACTTTTAACATTTTTTTCAATTTTACCTTTGTATTCCTTTTCGTAAACTTCAAACTCAACTATGGAACCTGTAAGAAGTTTAATTGATTCACCTTTATAATTTTTTTCAAGTGTGCTTTTCCATAAGGTAACTTCCTCAATTCCCTTATCAGTTTTAATTCTGAACCTTATTCCTTTTTTAAAAGTATAGCCTGATAGAATTTCACCTTTTAACTTTAAATTTTCATTTTTTTGAGCATATTTAATTTCCTTTTTACCTATAATACTTATGTCACTAACATAGTGGGGTATAATTTCTGGTTTATCTTTATATAGAAAAACTGCTCCCTTTACCTTTATGATAGTTCCTTTTTCAAGAGATAGAATTTTCTCTTTTTCTCTGTAATAAAAGGGAATAAAAACTGTAATATTTGCGTCCTCGTCCTGTATTCTCAAACCTATTGAATTATTCCTATACTGGGTAATTGAATAAATATTTCCTTCTGTTTCTATTCTTTTTCCTGTAAGGGTATCTGTTATATCTTTAATTTTTACATTTTTGGGTTCCTGTATTTTTATTTTTAAATCCTTTCCGTTATTGATAGTTAAAATAAAATTTTCTCTTGCATAAAGTGTTCCTGTAACAAAAACAGAATCAGAAACCGAAGGGTATAAATCCTTTTCTATAAGTTCCTTTGCAACATCTCTGAAAGCCCTCACTTTAATACTACCTGTTCCATCATTAAGCCAGAAGGAAAAATATCCTCCCTTTTCTTCCTCATAATAAGGTGAGGATTCAACAATTCCCTTCATGCTGACTTTTGCAAAATTCATTGTAGGTTTAAGATCTTTAACCTTTACATAGGGTGCAGCTTCTGTTCTTGCTGATATAAAAAGAAAAATAACACCACCAATAGCAAGAAAGAGACTTATCCATCTTAAGAATTCAATTCCAACAGGTTTTAATTGTTCCTCGCCACAATATGGACATATGTCCTTATTACCTATATATCTTCCACAATTGAAACATATTATTGTTTTTTCCATTTTTTCATTTATTATAAGACATAAATAATTTGAAAAAAAATTGTTCTTAATCTTAAAATGTTCTATGCTAATACTTGGAATTTCGGGCTCACCGCATAAAAAGGGAAAAGTTACAATATTATTAAATTCTGTTTTAGAAAAAGCAAAAGAACTTGGTTCTGAAACAGAAATTATTTTTCTTACCGATTATCCTATTACTTACTGTATGGGATGTTATTCCAAAAATGTGATGGATTGTAATCCTGAAGTTTTTAAGGGAGTTTTGCCAGCAGTTTATGAGAAAATATTGAAAGCCGACGGAATTGTATTTGGAACCCCGGTTTATTGGTTTGGACCTTCAGGATTGATGAAAAATTTTATTGATCTTTTAACAGCATTGGAAAATATTGAACCTTTACTCGCAGGTAAAGTTGTTTCTTGTGTTGTTTCCTGTGAGGAGGATGGAGCAATAAGCACAGCTTCCTCTATTATTATTCCTTTAAATTTTATGGGAGCCATAATCCCCCCTTATTCTATTACATATGCTGTAGGACCAATTGAAGAAAATATGGATACACTTTTAGAATGTGAAAGGATTGCAAAAAATATGGTTGAAACAATTAAAAGGACAAGGGATTTAAAAAATGACTTCTGGTTCAGACCTTTAAAGAAAAAGAATGAAAATTAAAAGTATACTTCTACATGGTTTTAAATCCTTTTATGAAAGAGAAGAAATAATTTTCTCAGATAAAATATCTCTTGTTATTGGACCAAATGGTTGTGGAAAAACTAATATTTTTGAGGCTATTAGATTTGTCCTTGGAGAATCAAGGTTAAATAAATTAAGGGTAAGAGAACTAAAAGAGCTAATTTTTGCAGGGAATAAAGAAAAAAAAGCTTTGCCCTATGCAGAAGTTACAATTGTACTGAAAAATGATAAAGGTGAAAGTAAATTTACAAGAAGGGTTTACAGAGATAATTCGCAGGAGTTTTTCTTGAATGATGATAGAATATCTGAAAAACATTACAAAGAAGAAATTGAGAGTATTTTTGGTAAAAAGAGTTATTCCCATTTTCAGTGGGAAGATGTTGAAGAATTAATAAGGAAACCAAAGGAGAGAATAAAAGAAATGATTTTAGAAGCCTGTGAACTTTTTGATTTTGACCATAAAAAGAAAGTTATGGAAAGAAGGCTTGAAAAAGCAGAAAGAGAAATTAAAGCTTTTGAAATTGTTATTAAGGATAAAGAAGAAAGAATAAAGAAACTTGAGGAGGAAAGAAAAAGGGCTTTAAGGTACAGAAGCCTTCAAGAAATTTTAAAGGAAAAGAAATTGCTTCTTGTTAAGGCAGAATATTCAAAACTTTTGAAAGATAAAGCAAAGAAGGAAAAAGAATTGAAAGAAGATGAAGAATTTTTTAAAAAACTTGAGGAGGAAATTTTTATTTTAAAAAAAGAAATTGAAGAAATAAAGTCAGAAAGAGAAAATTTATCTAAAGAGGAAGAACTGTTAAAGAGTTTGAAAATACCCTTAGAAAGTAAAAGAGAGAAAATTCTTTCAGAACTTAACAGAAAATATGGTGAGTTTTCAGGCTTAAAGGACAGAGAAAATTATCTTAAATTATTAATAGAGGAACGAAAAAAAGAAATTGAAAAATTAAAGGAAGTTTTGAGGGATAAAATAGCTTATGAAGAGATTGATGAAACCAGTTTAGAGAAAACTGAAAGAGAATTTTTTGAAATTTCAAAGAAAGTAAGGGAAATTGAAGGTGAATTTTTAAAGTTAAATATTAAAAATGATGAGTTAAATATGAGATTAAATAATATTTTAAAAAGAGAAGAGGATTTAAAAAGAGAGATAATAGAAATGGAAAATAAAAAGAAAATTAAAGAAAATGAAATTGAAAATCTAAAGAAAGAGAGAGAAAAATTAGAGAGTATTTATATTGAAATTGAAAAAAAATATGAGGAACATTTAAAGGAAGAAAAATTTTTAACAAGCACCATAGATAAAATTGAGAGAGAGATAAACATATTAGAAGGAGAACTTTTGAAATTAAAATCAGCAAGAGAAGTTGATGAAAATCTATTACCAGAGCTTTCCTTTTTATCTTCTTATATAGATTTTAGCAAAGAAGATAAATTTATATATGTTATTGATGACTTGCTTGAAGCAAAAATTTTAAATAATGAAAATATAAATGGTATAGAGAAATTCCTTGAAAAGGGAGGGAAAATAATAATTGAAAGAGAGGAATTTAAGGGTGAAATGCCACTTTTTTTAAAACGAAAGGAAGGAATAGGTGACCTTTTAAATACGAGATTTTTAAATTTCAAAGTTTTTAAAAATTTTAAAGAGGGAATAACTGCATGGAAAAATAAAGAATGTGATTATATGGTTACCGAAGATGGATTTGTTATTACTAAGGATGGTGTTTTAAGAAAAATTTTTACTCAAAAAATTGAAAAAAATAAAAGAATTACAGAAATAGAAAAAATGTTACCTGAAAAGAAAAGAAATTTAAAAGAAATTAAAGATAAACTTGAAAGTTTAAAAAAAATTATTGAAAAAATTTTAAAAGAAAGAGAAAATATAAGGGAAAACCTTTTTAAGTTAAATTTAAAAATAAATGAAATAAATTCAGAAATAAACTTTTTATCTCTTAATCTAAAAAAACAAAAAGATGGTTTAGATAAAATAAAAATGGATTCAGAGGAAATAAAAGGAGAGAAGGAAAAAGTTTTATTTAAAATTAAAGAATGGGAAAAAGAGTTAAAGGAACTCAAAGATAAAGAAGAAAATTTTTCAAAAAAAATCAATGAAATTAATTTAATCAGAGAAAAGTTAAAGGAACTAAAGAATGCAAGGGAAAAAGTTGAAATATATGAAAAGTCTTTAAAGGAAAGAGAAGAGGAATTAATTGATGTGAAAGAAAGAATGAAAAATCTGGAAGAAGATTTAAAAAAACTTGAATCTGAAAGAAAAAAAATAGAGGAGGAGCTTTTTGAAATAAATAAAAGAGAAAGTGAACTTGAAGAAAAAATTAAGTCAATAAATGATAAATATGAGGAAAAAAGAAATATTTATCACATAAAGGAAAATAGTATTGATAAAATTTCAGATAAAATTATAAAGTTAAAACAAGAAATTGATGAGATTGAAAAAAATTTAGAATTCTACCCAGATAATATTGAATTTATCCCTGATAATATTTCGATTAAAAAAATAAAGGAAGAAATTGAAGAAATCGAAAGGGAGATTTATTCAATGCATGATGTTAATTTACTTGCTGATGAAGAGTATAAAATTCTTGAAAAGGATTATTTTGAAAAGATAGATGCTTATAAGGACTTAAAGGATAGTATCGATAAATTGAAAGAATCTATAAGAATTATGGAGGAAAGGGGTAAACTTCAATATACGGAATTTCTTGGACTTTTCAAAGAGGAATTAAAAAATGTTTCCTCTGTTTTAATGGGGGGTGAGATTAAAATAAAACCTCTTGATGAAAAGAATATTCTTGAATCCGAGCTTCTTATAGATGTTTCTCCCAGCGGAAAGAAAGTAAGGTCAGTGCTTTTGCTTTCTGGAGGTGAAAGGAGTTTGTTTGCTCTGACAGTTTTATTTACCCTTGCCAAACTTTCACCTTCAGTTTTATTTGCTCTTGATGAAGTTGATGCTGCTCTTGATGATGCAAACACTTTGAGATTCAGAAGTTATGTAGAAAAATTGTCAGAAAGCTCACAAGTTTTAATCATAACTCATAATAAAAGAACAATGGAGATAGCAAATAGAGTTTATGGAATAACAATGGAAAATGGGGTCTCCAAAATATACGGGATTAAATTTGAAGATTAAACAAATTTTTCAGCTTTAGATTATCGTAATAATATTGCAGCTACACTAAGATATGAGAAAGTCCCGAGAATATCTGCTATTGTTGTTACAAGAGGAGCACTGGCAGATGCCGGATCTTTCTTGAATTTAGTTAGGATAAAAGGTAAGGATAGCCCAACTAAACTTCCAATCATAACATTTATAATTATAGCAAGAAAAATACAAAATG
This sequence comes from candidate division WOR-3 bacterium, assembly GCA_039803925.1. Taxonomy (NCBI): domain Bacteria; kingdom Pseudomonadati; phylum Caldifarciminota; species Caldifarciminota bacterium. The sequence goes on from JBDRZL010000008.1 coordinate 9,451, forward strand.
TTATTATTAAGGATTTGCTTCTCAATATTCCTATAAAGGAAATTCCTATACCAAGAGTTATACCAAGTGAAGCTGATACTAAAATTTCCCTTAAAATTAAATAAACATAGTCTTTTATTTCTACATTTTTTAATGCCATTGCTCTTATTACAAGAGTTGCAGACTGGGAACCAGCATTACCTGCAGTATCTATAATAACTGGTAAAAAAGTAACAAGAACAATATACTTTGCAATAGTTTCTGTGAAGTTATTAATAATTCCACCTGTTATAAGATTTATAAAGAGTAAAAGTAAGAGCCAGCCAATTCTACTTTTATATAATTTAATTAGTGGAATTTCCTTTATTTTTGTTATTAATTCAGGTCCAATCAAATCAGGATGAATTGCCGAAATCTTTGCAATATCTTCTGTTTGCTCTTCTTCCATAACATCCATAATATCGTCCACAGTGACAATTCCCAAAAGGTGATTCTCATTATCAACAACAGGAAGAGAAATTAGGTTATATTTTTTCATAATTTCAACTGCTTTTTCCTGGTCCTCATAAGGACTTATTGATATAAAGTTATAATCAAGTAATGATTCAATTTTATCATCAGGGTTTGCAAGTATAATTTTTCTTAAAGGTATATCATCAATTAAACGAAAATTTTCATCAACGACATAGATCATATTTATTGTTTCTGCATCTACACCTTTTTTCCTTATGTGCTCTAATGACTTTCTTACTGAAAAATCCTTTCTTATTGCTACATAATCAGGGGTCATAAGTCTTCCAACACTTCCTTTAGGGTAACCTAAAAGTGTAAGTGTTTCCTTTCTTTCTTCTGGTGGTAAGAGATTAAGAAGTTTTCTTGTAAGAGAAGGTGAAACTTCTTCAAAAAGGGATGTTCTGTCATCAGGAGAGAGTTCTGATAAAATAATTTTTATCTCCTCATCTTTTAAACCCCTTATGATTTCCTCCTGAACTTTGCTATCGAATTCTGAAAAAACTTCTGTTTGCAAATCTTTTGGAAGCATTAAAAAGATAGATATTGCCTCTTCTTTTTTTAAATCTTCAAGTAGTTCTGCTATATCTGCTGGCTCAAAACTGCTTAAAGCTGTTTTTAATTCTCTATAATTTTTATTTTTTATAAGCTCTTCTATCTCAGGTTTTAGAAGTTCAGCAAGGGATATTGTTTTTCTTCTTTTTTCCATTGGTTTTTAATTATAAATAAAATTTTTAAATTTTGTAAATTATTTTTCCTTCAAATTTTGAAAAATTTCCGCTTCTGTCCTCTGCATATATTTCAAATTTGCTTTCCTTTTTATTTATTCTCCTTTTAATTACAACTTTTGCTTTTCCTGTTAAAGGGTTAAAACTTGTAGGTTCCCATTCACCATCAAGGTAAAACTCTATATTTTTTACTTTAAAATTGTCCTTTACCCAGAATTTAATTTCAAAATTGGAAGGATTGATATAGTAAATTTTATTTGCAATTATTTCGGGTTTTAAGGTGTCAATTCTCTTAAAAAATTTTCCCCAGGAATAGATTATAAAAACTGAGTCAGAGGAGAAAAAATCATATTTATTTTTAAATCCATTATTTACTAATATAACCTCTTTTTCCTTTTTGTTTTTTACCTTTATTTCGAGAGGATTTTTAAAAAGTATTTCTGCAGAGAATATAAAAAGGGTATCTTCTTTTTCTTTGAAAAATAATGGGTAAGGGAAAAATTGAGTTTCCTTATTTATTTTTATTTCATATTTTTTTAATTTAATATTGTAAGATTTTTCCGGTAAAGGAAAAACATATGATAAATCATTCAATTTTCCATAACTCCCAGGGGAAAGTATAATTTTTTTCTCAGTTGAGTCAATAAATACAATTCCGTCAAATACAAAATAGGTATTTTTTCCCCTTTTTAGATGTTTTGAGTTTTTCTTTTTTATCCAGAATATCAGGGAATCTTTATTACCTTTAAAGTCATAAACAAGAATTTTAAGATTTGTTAATTCCTTTTTTAAACTTATAAAAGTATTCCCAGTCCATAAATTATTCTGTAAATTAATAGGGTGAATATAACTTGATGAAAAGGAGTTATTACTACTTGTATAAAGCGCCCTTGCAATGAAGCTATTATCAAAATTTATGCTATCATATTTTAAATCACATATAAGTGTATCTGAGAGATAAACTTTTAGTCCGTAAATAGCCATTCTGTCTGAATTTTCAGATTGTAAATCATAGGCAGATATCCAAAGGAAAAAGTCAGAGGTTATATAAAGTGTTTCGGGAAAGGGTTTTTTGAATTCATAGGGTGCAAAACTTCCAAAAAGTAAACTTTTACCTATAGGGTATATTTTTATTTTATCAATAACTGGTTTTATTGTATCTTTGATATCAAAAAAATATAAAGGGTTTATAGGTTTATTAAAATTTCTTCTTGTTTCAAGGTGTATATGAGGTATAACTGTTCCACTGTTTCCTGAAAAAGCAAACCTCTCATTTTTTTCAATTTCTAATTCTATATAGAGGTCAATTTCATTTTTTTTGATTTTTTTCTTTTCAAAATATACTTTTTCTTCTATTTTTTCATCAAATTTATCTAAGTGTGCATAAACATATATTAAATTTTCATTATTCTGTATATAAATTGCTTTTCCGTAACCTTCCCATTTATCAACAATTCTAACAATTTTACCAGAAAAAGGAGAAAAAATGGGTATTCCATTTTTTTTATATGTGGAAATATCAATACCTGTATGAAATCTTATACCTCTGTTTTCAAGAAAAGATGATGTAAGTGTTTGGGTAAGAAGGAAAAGAAAAAGCATTTATAAATTTTATCTTATTTCTTAAGACCTATTCCAATGTAGAATCCATCGTAAAAATTATTAGGACCACCTATATATTTAGAATAACCGGCTGAAATTGTTTTATTTTTACTTAAATTTAAATTTATTGAAAAGGTGTTTATTTGAGGATAAAGATAGGTATAAGAAAGTGTCAATAATTCGGGATTATAAATTCCAAGCAAAACTCCTACTTTAAACATATTTGGAAAACTTAAACCACCTTTTAAACTTAAAATAAACATATCTGAAGGCATAGATAATTTTAAAAATAAATCTCCGTAACCCCAGAGACCTGCTTGAGATTTTTCTCCTTCTACTTGCATGCTGTAAATTGCAAATGAATTCTCTACACCTGTTGCAATATTTTTTGTAAATCCATAATAGGCACCACCTGTTAGCTGCAAACCGAGTGCTTTATAATCTTTACTACTTGTATAACCGCATCCACTCTCTGTGTATCTTCCCTTCATATAATATCCATTGGCTCCGAAGTAGAAATTTCCTCCCTTTTCAATCGCTGCCTTGTCATAATTGACAGGCATTACACAGTAATAAATTAAAAAGGGTAAAGAAATTATTAATTTTTTCATAATTTATTATAATAAAAGTTACAGATTGTTTTCAAATTTAAAAATAGATTAAATTTATATTATGATTTTAAAAGAAATAAAGGTAAAAAGTATTTTATCAAAATCAAAAGTTTACGAATATACTATAAATCCTTATGTCGGCTGTCAATTTGGGATGTATTTACTGTTATGCTCAATTTATGAAAAAGTATACTGGTCATAATGAAAAATGGGGAGATTTTGTGGATATTAAAATTAATTCAGCAATATTACTTGAAAAAGAAATTAAAAAGAAGAAAAGAGGAGTTGTTTGGATAAGTGGTGTTTGTGATCCTTATCAACCAGTGGAAAAGAAATATGGCTTAATAAGAAGGATTCTTGAAATTCTCTCTAAAGAAAATTGGAGTGTTATAGTGCAGACAAAGTCTCCTCTTGTTTTAAGGGATTAGGTTTTTCAATTGGAACAGCAGATGAAAATATAAGAAAAATCTTTGAACCCAGGACAGTGAGCATAGAAAAAAGAATTGAAGCTTTAAAAAGATTGAAAGAGGAAGGTTTAAGGACTTATTGTATGGTAGCGCCTCTTTTACCTTTTGCTTTTGACCTTCATCAAAAACTTAAAGGTTCTGTTGATTATGTAATAATAGATAAGATGAATTATCATTATGCGGATCATATTTATAAAAAGTATGGGTTAAAAAAAATGTTAATATAAATTTACTTATTGATTTATTTAAGAAGGAAAAAATTAACACCTATCTTGTTAAATAGTTATTTTTTGAAATTTTTTAATTTTCCATCAAGGTTTAAAAGTAAAGAATTTTCTGCTTTTTTTTGATTCATGTAATTTCTCTGGGTATATTTTTTATTTTATAAACTATTTTGGATTTAATGGATAAAAATCTTTATAATTAAAATTATTTAAAAACTGAAAGGAGGGAAATAAATGGCAATACTTTTATCAAAAGAAACAAGAGTTATTGTTCAGGGAATAACAGGTCGTGATGGCTCATTTCATGCTATAAAAATGAAGGAGTATGGAACAAATGTTGTTGGGGGAGTTACCCCTGGTAAAGGTGGACAAAAGGTTGATAATATACCTGTTTTTGATAGTGTATTTGAAGCTGTTAAAAAAGAAAGTGCAAATACATCAATAATTTTTGTTCCTGCGCAGTTTGCAAAGGATGCAATGTATGAAGCAATAGATGCTGGAATAAAACTTATTGTTACCATAACTGAGGGGATTCCGGCTCAGGATATGGCTGAAATTCTTGATTACATAAGGGGTATGGATGTAAGGATAATAGGTCCTAATTGCCCTGGAATTATTGCTCCTAATATAGCAAAGGTTGGTATAATGCCAGGTCATATTTTTAAGAAGGGAAATATAGGTGTTGTTTCAAGAAGTGGGACATTAACTTATGAAGTTGTGTATCATTTAACAAATAATGGTTTAGGACAATCCACAGCTGTGGGAATTGGTGGAGATCCAATAATAGGGACAAGATTTATAGATGTTCTTGATTTATTTGAAAAAGACCCTGAAACAGAGGGAATTGTTCTGATTGGTGAAATTGGAGGAACAGATGAAGAGGATGCTGCAGAATTTATTAAAAATCATGTATCAAAACCTGTTGTTGCTTTTATAGCAGGAAGAACAGCCCCACCTGAGAAAAGGATGGGTCATGCAGGTGCTATTATTGAAGGAGGAAAAGGAACAGCTGAAAGTAAAATTAAAGCCTTGGAAGAAGCAAAGGTAAAAGTTGCCAGTTTGCCTTCAGAAGTTGTCCTTTTAATGAAAGAATCCCTTTTAAAAGGATGAATTTTTTTTCTTTTTTAATTTTTCTTTTGCCTTGGGAAGAAATAAATAAATTTTATTTAAACAATGTTAATACCTTATATGCCGAGTTTGATGAGATTTTAATTTCTGATGGAGAAAGGACAGAATACAAGGGAAAATTATGGGCAGATAGAAAAGGATACTTAAAATTTTTAATAACAGAGCCTGATTCCGAGCTTTTATTTGTCCGTAAGGATAAAGTTTTTCTATATGATTTTGATGATAAAAAGGAAACAGAAATCTTTTCTTCTCCTTACTTACCAGATTTTTTCCTTTTTAATTTTGAAAATTTATATTTTTTAAAAGAAGAAAAAAATAGGAGAGATACTGTTATCTATGTTTTTGAAAGAAAAGATACGAATTATGTTTATGATTTAATAAAGTTATTTTTGCCTTCAGATGATAAAAAACCCTACAAATTGAATATAATTTCTTCATCACTTTCAGTAGAATATGTGATAGTTTTTAAAAAGTTTATTATAAATCCAATTTTAAGTGAAGAGATTTTTCAAAAGGTTCAATCCCTGAAAAAAGAGAAAAAATAAAATGGAAAATGAAATTAAAAAAGCGCAGGAAAAATTTGAAGAAATTTTGAGAAAACAAATTGAAAGAGTCCAAAGAATTAAAACCGGGGAAGACTGGATTGATTATTCAAAATTAAAACCAATTATAATTGGGATTGCAGGGGGAGATGGAATAGGTCCTTTTATAACTGATGAGGCTTTCAGAGTGCTTAAATTTTTATTAAGTGAGGAAGAAAAAGAAGGTAAAATAGAATTTAAAAAAATTGAAGGACTTACAATAGAGGAAAGGGCAAAAGTTAATAAGGCAGTACCTCCTTATGTTCTTGATGAAATAAAAAAATGTCATGTTCTTCTTAAAGGACCTACTACTACACCAAAAGCAGGGGACCCCTGGCCAAACATTGAAAGTGCAAATGTGGCATTAAGAAAAGAACTTGATCTATTTGCGAATATAAGACCAGTTAGGGTTCCTTCTGAGGGTATTGACTGGATATTTTTCAGGGAAAATACCGAGGATCTTTATGCTGTCGGAAGTGAAGGAATAGATGTAACAGAGGATTTATCTGTTGATTTCAAGGTTATAACTACACCTGGAAGTGAAAGGATTATAAAACTTGCTTTTGAATATGCAAAGAAAAATGGAAAGAAAAGGGTAACAGCAGTTACAAAGGCTAATGTTATAAAAAAGACAGATGGAAGGTTTTTGAAGGTTTTTTATGAAATAGCAAAGGAATACCCTGAAATAGAGGCAGATGACTGGTTTATTGATATCATGACTGCCAAATTAATTGATAAAAAAAGAAGGACTGAATTCCAGGTTCTTGTTATGCCAAATCTATATGGTGACATATTAACAGATGAGGCTGCTGAATTTCAGGGTGGTGTTGGAACTGCTGGAAGTGCCAATGTTGGAAAAAGATATGCTATGTTTGAAGCAATACATGGTTCTGCTCCAAGAATGGTAGAGGAGGGTAGAGCCCGTTATGCTGATCCTTCAAGCATTATGAGAGCTTCAGCAATGCTTTTGAGGCATATTGGTTATAAGGAAAAGGGTGATTTACTTGATATGGCTCTTGATATATGCGGACAGTATGAAAAAAAAGTGTTAATAACAGGAAGATCAACAGGTGCCACAGGTTCTGAGTTTACAGACTATGTAATTGATACTCTTAAAAGGAGAGATTTAAAAGAATACTGGCTTTCTTTTCAGAGCCATATTTGATTATTGACTTTAAAGCAGTAAAGCCTTTTTCAAAGATAGCCCGGTTTTACGATGAACTTATGGAATATGTTTCTTATAAAAGCTGGGTTGATTATTCCCTTTCCTTTCTTGATATTTTTAATGTTAAAAAAAGAAGATTTCTTGATCTTGCATGTGGCACATTAACTCCAACTATTTATCTTTCTGAGTTTTGTGAAAATATTGTCGGTCTTGATAGGTCAATTCAAATGCTTGAAGTTGGAAAAGCTAAAATTCAGAAATTAAAAAATAAAAAAATTAAGCTTATTGTTTCAGATTTAAGAAATTTTCATTTCAAGAAAAATTTTGATGCCATTTTCTGTTTTTTTGATAGTATGAATTACTTGCTTTCTGAAGAAAATCTTTTCAATTGTTTTAAATGTGCTTACGAAAATCTTGAAAGAGGTGGTGTTTTTATATTTGATATGAATACCATTTTTGCTTTAAAAGAAATATGGGATTCAAGAATCGAAGTAAAGGTTCATAAAAATTTTACTTCAATATGGAAAAATGAGTGGATTGAGGAGGAAAAAATTTCTAAACTTGAAATACAAATTGAATGGGAAGAAAACGGTGAAAAAAAATCTGTTAAAGAATTTCACTTTGAAAAAGGTTATAAAGTAGAAGAAATTATAAATATTCTAAAAAAAGCTGGATTCAGAATAGCTAATGTATATGAACATTTGAAGTATAGTGAACCAAATTCTTATACTACAAGAGTGCAATATGTATCAATAAAATGAAATGCTTTATTACGGATATTCATGTTCATTCCCCTTACTCAAGAGCGACAAGCTCAAATATGAGACCTGATATTCTTTCTAAATATGCAAAACTTAAGGGGATTAACTTATTAGGAACAGGTGACATCCTGCATCCTGAATACAGAAGAGAACTTAAAAAAATTTTAAAAGAAAGAGGAGATGGATATTTTGAGGTGAATGAAGTTTTATTCATATTGACTACAGAAATAAGTCTTGTATTTTTGAAAGAAGGGAAAGTGAGGAAAATTCATATTGTTTTAACCTTTCCCGATTTTATAACAGTGGAAAAACTTGAAAAGAAATTATCCCTTTATGGTTCTCTCACTTCTGATGGAAGACCCACTCTATCCCTTGATACTGTTAGATTTATAGAAATTATAAGGGAAATTTCAAAGGATATAATGATTATTCCTGCTCATATATGGACACCCTGGTTTTCCCTTTTTGGTTCCAATTCAGGTTTTGATTCACTTGAAGAGGCTTTTGAAAATTATATATCAGAAATTACTGCTTTAGAAACAGGTCTTTCATCTGATCCTGAAATGAACTGGATGCTTTCATCCCTTGATAAATTTTCTCTTGTTTCCAATTCAGATTCCCATTCACCTGATAGAATAGGTAGGGAAGCTAATGTTTTTAAAGGTTATCTTTCCTATAAAGAATTAAAGGAGGTTTTGGAAAAAAAAGATAAAGAAAAATTTTTATTTACTATTGAATTTTTTCCTGAAGAGGGTAAGTATCATTATGATGGACACAGAAATTGTGGAATCTCACTCCATCCAGAGGAATCCAAAAAATTGAATTATATTTGTCCAAAATGTGGAAGATTATTAACTGTAGGTGTGCTTTCAAGAGTTTATAAGCTTGCTGATAGAGAAATGGGTTATAAGCCCTCAGACTATATACCATATAAAAATCTTGTTCCCTTAAAGGAAATAATATCGCAAGCAATAGGAAAAAGTGAAAATACAAAAGAAACAGAAAAAATATGGGAAATTCTAATAAAAAAATTTGAAAATGAAATTAATGTTTTAATGGATGTTTCTTATGAAGAAATTTCCAAAACAGTGGATTCAAGAATTGCTTTAGGTATTAAAAATATGCGAGAAGGAAAGGTTAAGAAAATTCCGGGTTATGATGGTGTTTATGGAATCATAAAAGTTTATGAGGATATTGAAGTAAAAATTGTAGAAAGGGATGAGGATAATGAAGAAAGAGAGCCCCAAATGTCTCTGTTTTAGAATATGAGATACTTTCATATTGGGATTGATAAACTTACAATTGATGAACTTTTTTTAATTGGAAAAGGTAAGAAAGTTAAAATAGAGCAGGATGTTTTAAAGAAAGTTAAAGAAAATAGGGGAGTTCTTGAGAATATAGTAAATAAAGGTGAAACTGTATACGGAGTTAATACAGGTGTGGGAAGACTTGCTGATAAAATATTAAAATTTGATGAATTGAATGAATTACAGAGATATATAGTAATATCACACTCTTCAGGCTATGGAGAACCTCTTAAAAAGGAAATTGTTAGAATTGCTATGTTTTTAAGGCTTTACATGCTATCAAAGGCTTATTCAGGAGTAAGACCTGAAGTTCTTAATAAACTAGAGGAATTTTTAAATAAGGATATTGTTCCTTATGTTCCTGCCTTTGGTTCACTTGGAGCAAGTGGAGATCTTATTCCTCTTTCTCATATAGCTCTTGCCCTTACAGGTAGGGGAATGGTTATTCATGAGGGCAGAATTTTACCCACATATCTTGTTTTAAAATCAACGAATACATTACCTCTTGAGCTCCAGTATAAAGAGGGTCTTGCTCTTATTAATGGAACTCAGGTTTCCCTTGCTTTTTTAGTTTATCTAATTAAAATTCTTGAAAATATACTAAATATATACGATAGAGCATATTTATTTTCTTTTGTGGCAGTGGATGGAAATTCAGATATATTTAATGAGAACCTTATAGTTTTAAGAAATTCTAAAAATGAGAAAAAAATAGCTAAATATTACAGGGATTTACTTAAGGATTATAAATTTGAAAAGAAGAAAAAGCTTATTCAGGATCCTTACTCTTTCAGATGTATGCCTCAGGTAAGGGGAACATGTGAGGAAATTTTTGAGTTCTGTAAAAGAGTAATAGAAGAGGAAATTGAGTGTGTAAGTGATAATCCTTTGGTTATAGGTGATAAAGTTATTTCAGGTGGAAACTTTATTGGAATCCGACTTTCCTTTGTTTCTGAGAATTTAAAAAAAATAATAGCAGTTTTATCAAATATTTCAGAAAGAAGGATTAATCATTTGATGGGAAGTGAGGTAATTGATATGCCTAAATTTCTTTCAAAGGAACCCGGTAAAAAAACAGGTCTAATGATATTACATAATCTTGTTGTATCTCTTTTATCTTATATAAAAACTTTAACCTTTCCGGATCTTTCTGATTCAATACCAACTTCACAAAATCAGGAGGATTATGTCCCCATGACAATGAATTCCTGTTTAAAACTTTTTGATATGGTTGATAAGTTTAAAGTAATAACTTTTTCAGAACTTTATGCAGGAGTAAGGGCATGTTTGCTATTAAATAAAAAATTACCCTTAGAACTTGATAGTTTTTTATCTTCAAATTTTAAGGATTTAAAGATATTTCTGGAAGATTTAGAACCATGGGAGGTTATTAAAAGGATAAAAAATGTTTTAGATTTTAATTAACCGATGTGAAATTCAAAATCCTTTTTTAAAAGTTCAATAATACTTTTATCTACTTTTTTCTTATCCTGTGAATAGGTTACAAAAAGGGCATTGGCACAGAAAGTATTAATTAATCTCGGATACCCTTTTGTAACTTTATAAATCTCTTTAACTGCTTCCTTTTCAAAAATATTTTCATCACCTCCAGCAACTTTCAATCTATGTTTTATATATTCCTCTGTTTCTGTTTCATTGTAAGGATTTAAAGTATAAGCAATTGCGATTCTCTGCATTATAGCTGGATGTTTTTTTAATTTCTTTTTTAATTCAGGTTGTCCAAAGAGTATAATCTGTAAAAGTTTTCCTTCTGATATTTCCATGTTTAAAAGTAACCTTATTTCCTCAAGGAGATTTTTACTGAGAAGTTGTGCTTCATCAATTATTACTATATATTTAAAAGGTTCACTTTTAAGTTTTTTTTCGAGTTCATTCCTTAAAAATGTTTTGTTTCTTTTTATGTTTTCTTCTAACTTTAAAAATTTCTTAGCAAGTATATTAAGGAATTCTAAAGGAGTTATTAAGGGGTCGTAAAAAACTGTGACTTCTTTACCTTTTTCTCTTAAGTCCTTTTCAAGTAAATTAGCAAGAGTTGTTTTCCCGCACCCTATTTCACCAAGGATAAGTGAAAGTCCCCCCTTTAGTTCAAAGATCTGATATAAAACCCTGGCATAACTTTCCTTTATTTTATCAGCCCAGAAAAAAAAATCAAGGTCTACTGTATTTTTGAAGGGATTTCTTTTAAATCCAAAATATTCCTCAAGCATTTTTAAAGCCTTTCTTTTGCCTTTTGTGCCCATTTTGAATCAGGAGCAATTTCTATTACTCTTCTAAAGCTCTCTTTTGCTTTTTCATATTCCTTTTTCTTTTCATAAGCTATTCCTAAATGGTAAAGGGCTTCAATAAGATTTGGTCCTCTATCAAGGGCTTTTTTGAAAAAAGAAATAGCATCATCATACATTTCTCTGTCAAGGTATATTAAACCTAAATAATAAAGAGCATAAAGTGTCGCTGAAGGATTGTTATCAATTCTTATAACTTTTGCTAAGTGTTCTATTGCTTCACCGTAAATTCCCTTTTTATAACATATAAACCCAATATCTTTCATTGCCAGAGTGTTTCTTGGTTCAAGCTGGAGGACTTTTAGATAAAGAGGAAAGGCATCATCATATCTTCCTGCCTGAACATAAGCCCATCCTAAAAGATTCAAAACCTTTGTGTTATCCGGTGCTTTTTCTTTAACTTCTTCAAGTATCTTAATAGCATTTTCATAGTTTCCTTTTGCTATCTCATTCCATCCTTTTTCTATAAAAGTTGTTATATCAACTTCTGTAATCTGAAGTCTCTGAACAAATTTATATGGATCAATAGTTCCTGCAGCAGATTTAAGTTTTAGAGTTTCTCTTTTTATTTCTTCAAGAAGTTCTAAGAGAAGATCAATTTCATCTTTTACTTCTATATAAAGTTCTTTTAATTCTTCCCTAACTTCATCAAAAGTTGCTCCTTTTTTAATCTTATTTTTTATATCTTCAAATTTTTCAAACAGAGAAGAATAATGTTTACTCTTCACAATCTAACATAATACAAAAAGCAAGGGCATATTTTCCATCATGTGTAATTGATAGGGAAAATTTTTTATTTTTGAATTTTTCCTTAGTCTTTCCGTGAAGTTTAACTTCAGGTTCAAAGCCAGGTTCTCTTATTATTTCTATGTTTTTAAAATAAACACCTTTTCCAAAACCCGTTCCCAATGCTTTCATTACTGCTTCTTTTGCTGCAAAACGACCTGCAAGGTGTGGAAAAGGATTTTTTCTTTTAAGGGCATATTCTATTTCTCTTTCTGTGAAAATTTTTTTTAGAAATCTTTCTCCAAACCTTTCATAGGCTTTTATAATTCTTTCAATTTCTATTAAATCTACACCTATTTTTATATTATTCAATTTCATTTAATTTTTTAACTATATCAAGAAGTTCAAGTGGGTCTTCAATTTCATAGTGGGCACCTGAGTTTTTTGTTCCAAAGGTATCACCATATTTTGCAAAAACCGTTATCATTCCCACTTCCTTTGCTCCATATATATCTCTTTCAGCCCAATCTCCTACCATTATGCTTTCATTGGGTTTAACATTAAGTTTTTTTAAAACTGCAAGAAAAGGTTCTGGTTTTGGTTTCCTTATTCCTGTATCATCCCAGGTTACAACAGCGTTAAAAATCGTATGAAGTCCAACTTCTGCAAGTCTTGTCCAGGCTTGGAGTCTCGGAGCATCAGAAATTACACCCAGTTTTAATCCCATTCTTAAAAGTTCAGTTAATACAAATCTTATGTGGGGATAAAGTATCATATTTGCTGTTTTTGCTTTCCTGTAAGCAACGATTCCTGCTGCAAGTATTTTATAATCAACGTATCCGAGTTCAATTTCTAAGAATCTATCAAAAATTTTTTGATCCTCAATATGAGTTTCTGCATAAAGTTTGAAAATTTTTTCAATTGCTGCCTCTTTTTTTACTTTTAAACCAGCATCAATCATTGCCTCAACTGCCATTTCAACTGATTCTCTTTTCATTCTCATAAAATCTAAAAGTGTATTATCCAGGTCAAAGATGCAGGCTTTTATCATTTTAAAGCTTTACGCGCCCGGTGGGATTTGAACCCACAGCCTCCGCCTCCGCAGGGCGACGCTCTTTCCAGTTGAGCTACGGGCGCCCCTTCTTTAATTTTATTATTTATTTTTTAAATTTTCAAAGTAAGGGTAAATAATTTTTTAGTTCATAATCCGTAACCTGAATCCTGTAATCTTCCCATTCCTTTTTTTTATTTCTAATAAATTTTGTAAATACCTCTTCCCCGAGTGCACTTTTAACAAGTTCACTTTTTTCCATTTCAAGAATTGCAGAATAAAGAGAATCCGGTAAGGAATCAATTCCATATTTTCTTTTTACTTCTTCAGGCATTGCATAAATATCTTCCTCAATGGGTTCTCTTAAAGGATATTTTTCAATTACCCCTTTTAAACCGGCTCTTAATATGACACTAAAAGCAAGATAAGGATTACAGGCAGGGTCAGGAGCTCTGTATTCAATTCTGCAAGATTTTGGCTTATAGGGTTTAAAAGCAGGAACTCTCACTAAAGCTGACCTATTTTTTCTACCCCATGATAAATAAACAGGTGCTTCATACCCAACTACAAGTCTTTTGTAAGAATTTACCCATTGATTTGTAACTGCTGTTATTTCCCTTGCATGTTTTAAAAGACCAGCAATAAATCCCTTTGCTATTTCTGATAAATTAAATTCATCATTTTCAGAATAAAAAGCATTTTCTTCTCCCTTAAATAAAGATATATGGCAGTGAAAACCACTCCCATTTATTCCAAAGACTGGTTTTGGCATAAAGGTAGCATATATTCCGTATTTTCTCGCTATATGCTTTATTATAACCTTTGAAACCTGAACTATATCAGCCATTTTGAGTGCTTTTTGATATCTGAAATCAATTTCATGCTGGGAAAAAGCAACTTCATGGTGAGTTGCTTCAATCATAATCCCCATTTTTCTTAAAGTAAGTAAAGTCTCTTTTCTTGCATTGACAGCTTTTTCAATAGGCAAAATATCAAAATATCCACCTCTATCAAGAATTTCTACTTCTTTATCACTTTTAAAATAAAAATATTCAAGTTCAGGACCAACATAAAAGTCAAATCCCAACTCTTTTGCAAAATTTAAATTTCTCTTCAAAACATGTCTTGGACATGATTCGTAAAAAGAACCATCAGGATATAAAATATCACATATGAAAACAACAGAAGGATTCCCATCAAAGTTTTCAAGGAAAAAGTAGGAATTTAAATCAGGTTTTGCTATTAAATCGGATTCCTCTATTCTTACAAAACCCTCAATAGAAGAACCATCAAACCCTATTCCCTCTTCAAGAGCCCTTTCAAGTTCCTCTCTTGTTATATTGAATCCCTTAACATTTCCGAGAATGTCTGTAAACCATAGACGAATTACCTCTATCCCCCTTGAGTCAATTTCTTTTATAATTTCATTCATATTTTTTCAATTATTATTTTAATTTGGATTTGAACCCTTTTATATTTTAAAATTAAATGATTATAAATTAATTTTTTATAAGGTTCAAATCCTTTTTAACCAATATTTATTAGAATGAATTTATTTTTTACTTTAATTTTTTTAATGTTAAGTACAAGAGAAAAAATTGGTATAGGTAACCTTACACAGAAACCTGAAAAGTATATTAATAAAGAAGTTCTTGTTCAGGGTAAAATTGTGGATGTTTGTCAAGATTCTGGATGCTGGGTTTTAATTGAAGAAAATAAAAATAAAATTTTAGCAAAAAGTATTGATCATAAAATTACCTTTCCTAAGGATTCAAAAGGGAAAATTGTTGAAGTAAGGGGAATTTTAAGAGGTAAAATAAAAAGTTGTTGTGATATCAAGGAACAGGAGAAAGAAGGTCATAAGTGTCCTACACCTGAATATTTTATAGAGATTAAACAAGCAAAAATTATAGAATAGTTAAATTTTTATAGCAAAAAAATCGTAACCTCCTTTTATTTCCTTTAAATTCCCCTTTTTATCTTTTAGAAATAAACCTTCTCCACTTTCAACTTTTCCAATTATTTTAACCCATTCAGGTAATTTATTCTTTTCTATATCGGGAATTGTGAAAAGGATTTCATATTCTTCGCCTGAATTGAGCAAATAATCAATAATATTTTTCTGAAATCTCCTTGTGTATTCAAGTAATTCTTTAGAAAAAGGAAGTTTTTCCTCTTCAATTATTATTTTCACTTTTGAACTATCAGCAAGTCTTTTTGCATCCTTAGCAATACCATCTGAAATATCTATTCCTGAATTTATTTTAATTTTTTCCTTTAATTCAATAATTTCAGCTATCTTAGGTTTTGGAAATTTTAATTTTTGTATTAATTTATTTTTTATGTCTTCATTAATACTCAAATTTTTTTCCAGAATTTCAAGGGATGCTAAAACCTTTCCTGTATCACCTGTAATACATAATAAGTCATTTTCTTTTGCCCCTTTCCTCAAAATAGGATAATCGTCCACTTCACCTATACATGTTATTGTAAAGGAAAATTTATCTTTTACTTTTATAAGATCACCACCGGAAGGAGATATTCCAAAAAATTTTGTTATTTCTTTAATTCCTGAGTAAAATTCTTCTATATCATTTTTTGTAAAGTTTTCGGGTATTAAAAGAGATATAAGAAGAGTTATGGGTTTAGCTCCGCAAGCTGCAAGGTCACTTAATGCACCAGCCGTGCATCTGAAAGCTATTTCTTTTAAAGTGAGATAAGTCCTCCTAAAATGAACATCTTCAGAGTAAGAGTCAGTTGTAAGTGCAAAGATTTTTTTATCAATTTCTAAAATTAATGTATCATCACCAATTCCTTCCCTTATATATGGATGGGGGATTTCAAATTTTTTAACAAATTCAACAAATTCTTCTTCTGATTTAAAAAATTTTTCCATAAATAATTTTAATCTATTTTGTAAAAATAATTGAAAAAGTATTTAAAATAAATTATCATTATAAAATGGAATTTTTATTTGGATTTTCCGGTGTTTTAGCATCAATTTTAGTTCTTGTTCTTGCCATATATGCCGTTTTTGTCAACGGTAAAATGACAAAAGAAATATTAAAAAAGATGGATGAAAAAATTGATTTAATGAGAGAGTATTTAGTTAAGATGGATGAAAGGCTTGAAAAAATGGACTTAAGACTTGAAAAGATGGATGAAAGGCTTGAAAAAATGGATTTAAGGCTTGAAAAAATGGATGAAAGGCTTGAAAAAATGGATGAAAGGTCTGAAAGAATTTCTCAAATTGTAAGGTATGTTGCTGATCTTGTTAAGACAGAGAGTGAAAAGATAATACAGAAAATTAAAGAATAAAAAATTTTATCTATCTATAGCATCTATATCTGTTAAGTATCTTCCTACAATTAAAGTATGAATTTCATAGGTTCCTTCATATGTATGAACGCTTTCCATATTGTTTGCATGTCTCAGTGAGTTATACTCTGTTGTTATACCGTAAGCACCGAGAATTGTTCTTGCTTCTCTTGCTACTTCAAGAGCAACCCTTGTATTATTTCTCTTAACAAGGGATACATGAATATATCTTGCTTTTCCCTTTTCCTTCATTCTTCCGAGATGCAAACATAAAAGTTGTGCCTTCCATATTTTTTCAAACATATCAACAAGTTTCTTCTGCGTAATCTGAAAGGATGCAATGGGTTTTTTAAATTGTTCTCTTACAAGTGCATGTTTATAGCTTTCCTCAAAACATGCCCAGGCAGCACCGACACATCCCCAGGTTATCCCGTACCTTGCTTCGTTTAAAGGCATTAAAGCAGATTTTAGTCCCTCTGTGTTTGGAAGTCTCTGCGATTCTGGAATTCTTACCTCGTCAAGTATCAGTTCAGAAGTATCAGAAGCTCTCAAAGATATTTTGGTTTTAATTTCCCTTGAGGTAAAACCTTTTGTTCCCTTTTCCACAATAAAACCCTGAACTTTTTCATTTTCATCCTTTGCCCATATAATGGAAAGGTCGCACATTGTTCCGTTTGTTATCCACATTTTTCTTCCGTTTATTATCCATGTATTTCCCTCTTTTCTACATCTTGTTTCCATTGAGGCAGGATCGCTTCCAGCATTCGGTTCTGTAAGACCAAAACTTCCTATAAGTTTTCCTTTAGCCATAAGAGGTAAGTATTTTTTCTTTTGCTCTTCAGATCCAAAGGTAAATATGGAATACATTGCAAGGGAAGATTGCACTGAACAGAAACTTCTTATTCCTGAATCACCGTATTCGAGTTCCTGCATCATTAACCCGTAAGCAACATAACCCAGGCCAGCACCTCCATATTCCTCCGGTATAGTTGGTCCAAAAAGACCAAGTTCAGCCATCTGGGGTATAAGATGTTTGGGAAATTCTCCTTTTAACCACCATTCACCTATATGAGGCAATATTTCTTTCTCAACAAAATCTCTTACAGTATTTCTTATTAATTTTTCTTCTTCTCTCAAATAATCGTCCAAGTCAAAAAAATTTTTTAATTCAAAAATTTTAGAATCTGACATTTTAAAAAATTTAAAAAAAAGGAGTCGAACCTTCTATTATTCGGTAATTTTTAGATTTTCTTTTTTTCTATTTTCTTCTAAAGCTCTTTTTCTTGATAATCTGATTCTTCCAAGTTCATCAATTCCTATTACTTTAACAATTACTTCATCTCCAGGTTTAACTTCTTTATTCAAATCTTTAATCCTATATGGAGCCCATTCCGATACATGAACAAGACCTATTTTCCCTGGAAGTATTTCAATAAATACACCGAAATTTTCAACCCTTGTTACTTTTCCCTTGTAATTTCTTCCAATTTCAATATCCTGAACAATCTCTTCAATCAATTTTTGTGCTTCTTCCACATTTTCACTATTTTCTCCATATATAAAAACTTCTCCCTTTGTATCATCAATATCAATTTTTACATTTGTTTTTTCAATTATTCTTTTTATTACCCTTCCACTTGGACCTATAACTTCTCCTATTTTTTCTTTTGGTATTAAAAAGGCTCTTACTTTTGGAGCATATTTTGAAATTGAACTCCTGGGCTTGTTTATTGTTCTTGACATTGTTTGTAAAATAAATTCCCTTGCCTTTTTTGCTTCAAATAGTGCTTTTTCAAAAATTGATAAAGGTAAATAAGGTTTTTTAATATCCAGTTGAATTGCAGTAATACCTTTATCTGTTCCTGCCACTTTAAAATCCATATTTCCGAAGTGATCTTCTGAGCCTATTATATCTGAGAGAAGAACATCCTCACCTTCGTAATCCATCCATCCAATTGAAATACCGGCACAGGCAGATTTTATAGGTATACCAGCATCCATAAGAGAAAGGGAAGCACCACATACAGAAGCCATTGAAGTAGAACCATTTGATTCAAGAATTAAAGACACAACTCTAATTGTATAGGGAAACTTTTCTTCAGGTGGAATTAAAGGTTCAATTGCCTTTTCAGCAAGATTACCATGACCTATTTCTCTTCTTGAGGGACCTTTTAAAGGAGCAACTTCGCCTGTAGAAAATCCAGGAAACATATAGTGAAGCATAAACCTTTTTACTTCTTCTCCTTCAAGTTCACCGAGCTTCTGCGCATCTTCCTTTGTTCCAAGAGTTGTTACACATAAAGCCTGTGTTTCTCCTCTTGTAAAAATAGCTGAACCATGAGTTCTTGGTAAAACTGAAATTTCACACCATATAGGTCTTATTTCATTTAAAGATCTTCCATCCATTCTTATTTTTTCTTTTACTGTTCTTTCTCTAACTATATCCTTTTCAAGATTATTAAGAGCTATATTGATTTCTACTAATTTATCCGGAAAGTCCTTTAATACTTCTTTTTTTATTTTCTCTCTAAGCTCATCTAAAGCTTTTGTTCTTAATACTTTTTCCTGAATAAATAGTTTTTTCCTTAATTCATCTCTGTAATTATTTATTCTTTCAATAATTTCTTTATCAATTTCGATTTTTTTGTAATCGTATTTTTCCTTTCCTATTTCCTTTTGAATTTTTTCCTGTAATTCAATTAACTCTTCTATATATGGCACCGCAAATTTATATGCTTCAATGATATCTTCTTCCTTTATTTCATTTCCCTGAAATTCTATCATACATATTCCCTCTTTTTTACCTGCAAGTAGAAGGTTGAAATCACTAATTTCAAGTTCTGACCTCTTAGGGTTTATCTTTAATTTTCCATTTATCCTTCCAACTCTTACAGCACCTATGGGTCCATTGAAAGGTATATCAGAAATTGAAAGAGCACAGGATGCTCCGATTATACCAAGTAAATCACCTTCCTGTTCCATATCATAGGACAATAAGAAAGACACAATTTCCACTTCATCTGTAAAATCAGGAGGAAAATGTGGTCTTATACTTCTATCTATAGCTCTTCCGTATATTATTTCTTTATCTCTCGGCCTACCTTCTCTTTTTATGAAACCTCCTGGAATTTTTCCTGCAGCAAAAGTTTGTTCTCT
Source organism: candidate division WOR-3 bacterium (assembly GCA_039803925.1). NCBI lineage: Bacteria > Pseudomonadati > Caldifarciminota > Caldifarciminota bacterium. The sequence goes on from JBDRZL010000008.1 coordinate 29,068, forward strand.
GTATTCAACTAAAAGAGGCAAAAAATCAGTTTTTTCTTTTGAAGGTGAAGAAACTGCTGTTGTTAAAACTACAGTTTCTCCAATTTTTACTAAAACAGATCCCTGACTCTGTCTTGCTATATCTTTTATTTCTATTATTAACTCAGAATCTCCTAATTTTAAAGTATAAGTTTTCAATTTATCCTCTAATGGAAAGTTCGTTTATAACTTTTTGGTAGAGTTTATAGTCCTCTCTTTTTAGATAGTTTAGAAGTCTTTTTCTTTTTCCTACAAGTTTAAGAAGACCGTATCTTGTATGAACATCTTTTTTATGTTTCTTTAGGTGCTCTGTAAGATAGTTTATTCTTTCCGTAATTAGAGCAATTTGAACCGGTGCACTTCCAGTATCTTTTTCATTTATCCTGAATTTTTCTATTATTTTTAATTTCTCCTCTTTTGTCAACATATTATTGTAGTTTTTTTTAATCGGGATTTGAACCCTTTTTTAAAAAATAAGTATATCCTATATTTATATCTTTTTCAATTTGTTTTTTTAGTTCTTCAACACTATCAAACTTCATGTCATTTCTAATAAATTTGTGGAATTTTACCTTTAAATTTTTTTTCTTAAACTCACCATTAAAGTTAAAAAGATATACTTCGAAAACTTTTTCTTTTTCATTAAAAGTTGGTCTTGAACCGTAGTAAAGTAAACCCTGGTAGGTTTTGTTTTTTATCTCAGTTTCAACAATATAAACTCCCTCTTTAGGTTTTATCTTTAATTCTGATATTTTTAAATTTATGGTTGGAAACCCAAGTTTTTTACCCCTACCAGAACCTTTAATTTTTGTTCCATTTATGAAAAAGTTGTATCCGAGTAAAGTATTTGCTTCCTCTATTTCTCCCTTTTCTATAAGTTCTCTTATTCTCGTGCTTGAAATTTTTCTGTTTTTGTAAGTTATAAAGGGAAAAATAGTTAAAACTTTACCTTTTTCTCTCGCTATTTCTACCATTGTAAATATATTACCTTTTTTATCTTTCCCAAAAGTATGATCTGGTCCAAGAATAAGTCTTGAAATTTCTAAATTAAGAAGTTTATCTGCAAAAATTTCAGGTGAAGTCTCAGCAAGTTTTTCATCAAAATTTAAAATCCAGACCTCATTTACTTTCAAACTTTTTAAGATTTCAATTTTTTCTTCAAGTGTAGTCAAAAGGAAATTATTTCTGTTTTTATGAAAGAACAAATAAGGGTGGGGTTCAAAAAACAAAACTACTAAGTTAGTTTTAAGAATTTTTGAAATTCTTCTGCCTTCTTCAATTAGAATTCTATGACCTCTGTGAACACCATCAAAGTTTCCAGGTATTAAAACTGGGGGTTTTTCTACTGAGGGAAAATAAGGGAATTCAATCTTCTGAATTTTCAATTTCTTCAATTTTAGAAAAAACTTTTCTTGGATTGAGAAAATCAACATCTATCTGTCCTATCCCTATAAAGTTTTTATTTTCATCGTAAACTCTAACAAAAGAAAATCTTTTTAAATTGGCAGAAAATCTTATAAAACTGCTGAAAGGAACAGGAACACCCTTTTCAAAGTTTGAAACAGCTTCATTTTTTAGAGAAACTTCACCAAAATGAAGAACACCATACTCAAGGGGTTTCAAATTCTGTATGAGGTCATTGTTTGGATCAATTGATTCCTTTATATAAAAGTGCCCAACTCTTTCTCTTAATAGGTTTTCAATAACACCAAGGGTTCCAAGTTTTTCAGCTATATCCTTTGCTAAAGCTCTTATGTATGTTCCCTTTGAACAAGTTACCCTCATTGTAAAACCGTTTTTCCTTATATCAAGAAGATTTATCTGCTTAATAAATACTTTTTTTGATTTAGGCGTAACAAGTATACCTTGTCTTGCAAGCTCATATAATCTTTTTCCGCCTTTTCTGACTGCGGAGTAGGGTGGGGGCACTTGCTCTATTTCTCCTTCAAATTCCTTTATTATTTTTTCCAATTTCTCCTTTGAAAATTCAGGAATTTCTTTACGCTGTATAACTTCTCCTGTAATATCCCAGGTGTCGGTTAAAATTCCCAGTTTTACATCAGCAATGTATACTTTTTCCAGTTCCATTACATAGGGTAAAAGCTTTGTAGCTTTTCCTATTCCTATAACAACAACACCAGTAGCATGAGGGTCAAGATTTCCGGCATGACCTACTTTTTCCACATTTAAAGTTTTCTTCACATGTCTGACACAATCATAAGTTGTCCAGCCCCTCGGTTTTTTTATGTTGAGAAACCCGTTAATTTTTTCACTCATATAATCTTTACCTCCTTATAAAGAAAATTTCTGGCATAAATTTAAGTTCTATTTTTTCCGCAATTTTTTTTCTAATAAAATTTTTTGCTTTTTCAATGATCATATCTATTTTTTCTTCTTCCTTTAACTGGGTATAAAAGATTTTCGCCCTCTTTAAATCACTCGATATCTCTACATCAAGAATTAATAAATTTAATAGCCTGGGATCATCTATATCATTCCTTATTACTTCATTCAGGACTCTCATAATTTCCTTTGAAACTCTTTCAGGTCTGTATGTTTTCAATTTAGTCCTCAGGTAGAAAATTTATCTTTAAAACCTCAATACTGTTTTCTCTCATCAAAAAATCCTTTATTTTTGAAATTCTTTCATTTAGATTATACATGTCTTTTGCTGCTATTGCAATATCAAGCACACTTTTATTCCACAATTCATTATCATCAACTTCTGCTACTGAAACGTTGAAATTATTTAAAATTTTCTGCTTTAAACTGTTTAAAATTTTTCTTTTCTCTTTTAATGAAAAGCTCTCGGGAATTAGAATTTCTATCCTTATACCTCCTATGCTCACTTTAATGTTTTTTCTTTTTTGATTTTAATAAATACTTCAATTATGTCACCTTCTTTAATATCTGAATAATTTTCTATATGAAGGCCACATTCTTTACCCGATTCAATTTCAGAAACATCTTCCTGGTAGTGTTTAAGAGAATCTATTTTACCTTCATGAATAACTTCACCGTTTCTTTTTACTCTTGCAAGGTATCCTTTAACAATTTTTCCGCTTTTAACCAAACAACCTGCTACAAAACCAAGTTTTGATACCCTAAAAACTTTTTTTACTTCAGCTTCACCAACTACTTCTTCTACCTCTTCAGGTTCAAGCATTCCTACTAATAATTTCTGAATTTCATCTAATGCATGGTAAATGATTTTATGTTCCATAATAAGTATTTTTTCATTTTTTACAAGATTCCTTGCCTTTGAATCCACTCCTGTATTAAAGGCAAGTATTACCCCCTTAGAGGCTGATGCAAGTAAAACATCGTTTTCTGTTACCATTCCAATGCCTTTATGAATTACATTTACCTTTATTTCTTCATATTGCATTTTAGAAAGAGTATCAGATAAAGCGTCTACTGAACCCTGAGTATCAGCCTTTATTATAAGAGGCAATTCTTTTAATTCACCTTTTAAAATCTTTTCCTGTATATTTGTTAGGGCTGTCTGAAGCTCAGCTCTTTTTATCTGCTCTTTTTTCAATTCCTTTCTTCTTTCAGCTTCTTCTTTAGCTTCTTTTTCAGATGGCATGGTAATAAGTATATCTCCTGGAGTTGGTAGCTCTTCTAAACCCTGAACTACACATGGTGTTGAGGGATAGGCTTCCTCAATAACCTGGTCCCATTCATTATATAGATTTCTTACCTTACCCCAAGTAGTTCCAACTAAAACCGGATCTTTTTTTCTTAAAATACCTCTCTGAACTATTACAGTGCAAAGAGGTCCTCTTCCTTTATCAAGTTTAGTTTCTATAACAACTGCCCTTGCTCTATCTTTTAATGATGTTCTTATATCTAACTCTTCAGCAACAAGTAGGATTGCTTCAAGTAAATTATCAATTCCCATTCCTGTTTTTGCTGATATTGGTACTACAATTGTTTTCCCACCCCATTCTTCTGGAACAAGCCCTTCTTCTGCAAGTTCTGCCATAACTTTTTCTAAATTGGCATTTGGAAGATCCATTTTATTTACTGCTACAATTATAGGAACACCTGCAGCTTTTGCATGGCTAATAGCTTCTCTTGTTTGCTCCTTTACGCCTTCATTTGCAGCAACAAGGAGGAGAGCAATATCAGTAACTTGAACTCCTCTTGCTCTTAAAGCTGTAAATGCTTCGTGTCCTGGTGTATCTATAAAAGTTATTTTATGACCCTGATACTCAATCTGATACGCACCAATATGCTGGGTAATTCTTCCAGGTTCTTTTTCTGCCAGTTTAGTTTTTCTTATGTAATCAAGAAGTGTTGTTTTACCATGGTCAACATGTCCAAGAACTGTAATAACTGGTGGTCTTCTTTCCCCAAGTTCTTCTTTTTCTTCTTCAACCAATTCCTCTGCTTTAATCTCTACTTTAAACCCAAATTCTTCTCCTATTATCATCATTGTTTCTACATTAATGACTTGATTTATTGTGGCAAAAACACCATGGGATATACATTTTTCTATTACTCTTGCAGGATCTACTCCCATCATTTTTGCAAATTCACCCACAGTTAATGCTCCTGGAATGTATAGAATATTTTCCTTTACTTCTTCAAGGGTTTCTGTCTCTTCCTTTTCTTTTTTAATTTTTTTCTTTATTTTAGGCCCTGTTCTTAGTCTGGAAAGAGTCTCCTTTAATTTATGTTCTATTTCTTCTTCTGTTAATACAGGTCCTTCTTCAACAGTTTTTAATTCTTTCTCTTCTTCACCCCATATTTCTTTTTTCTTTTTTAACATTTCCATCTCTTCTGTTTTTTTTCTCTCAATAAATTCTTTTATTTTCTTTTCTGTATCCTCATCAACTAAGCTTGTATGTGATTTTACCTCAATTCCCATTTCTTTCATTAATTCTTGTAAAGCTTTAGAAGACATTTCCAGCTCTTTTGCTAAATCCCTAACTTTTTTACCTTTTTCCCTCGGTTTTCTAACCCTTTTTACTTCTTTTGTCTCCTTTTTAGTTTTTTCTTTTAATTTTACCTTTTTTTCTTTTTTCTTATCTTTTTCTTTTTTTTTCATCTTTCAAATTTCTCCTTATTTTCATTTAAAATTTTTCTAATTTCATTTTCTTCCAGCTTCATTGCTTCTAATCTACCTCTAAGTTCGTGTATTGAAAAAACTCCATCTGTCTCTTTCTTTAATTCAACTTTTATCTCTTCAGGCAAAATCATTTCCTCAATAAGAACTTTTTTTCTTCCTTCCCATTCACTCTGGGATATAACCCATATCTCAATGCCTACAAGTTTTGAGGCAAGTTGAACATTCTGTGAACCTGTTCCTTTCGCAACCTTTATCTCTTCATCAGGCACAACAGCAATAATTTTATTTTCTTCTTCAATCATTTGGATTGGTCTTGCAGGTGAGAGGGCATTCTTAGCAAATTCTTTTTTATTTTCTGACCACGGGATAACATCAATTTTTTCTCCTGCAAGTTCTCTTGTGATTATCTGTATCCTTGAACCTCTCACACCGATACAGGCACCCTGAGGATCAACTCTCGGATCATGGCTTCTTACAGCAATTTTTGCCCTTTCTCCAGGAATACGAACAATTCCCATTATTTCAACTATTCCATCAAGAATTTCAGGAACTTCAAGCTCCAGTAATTTCTTTAAAAAATTAGGGTGGGTTCTTGATATTTTTACAAGTGGTCTCCTTCCAGAGGTTTCAACACTCAAAACAAGACCTCTTACTTCAGCTCCGATTCTATATTTTTCTTTTCTAATCTGTTCCTCGGGCGGCATAAAACCATCTGCCCTACCCAGTCCTAAATATACGCCAGATTTATCTACCTTTTGAATAATTCCTCTTACTATATCACCAATTTTTGTTTCAAAGTCCTTATAAATTCTTTCCTTTTCCGCTTCTTTTATCTTTTTTGTAAAAATCTCCCTCATTCTATATACTACACCTCTTCCAAGTTGTTCTATATCCATTTCAATTTTGATACTTTCTCCCGGAACAACAAGAGGTTTTATTTTTTTTGCATCCTGGTAGGTTATCTCATAGTTTGGATTTTTTAATTCATTAACTACCTTCTTTAAAATCCATATTTTAATTTGTCCCACCTTATCATTGATTTCAACTTCAACAGGGAAGGCATTATCCCTATAATACTTTTTAATAGCTATTTCAAAGGCATCTTTAAGTGATTTTATAACATATTCCCTATTAATCCTTCTCAATCTTGTTATTTGATCAATGTATTCCATAAGTTCATAAGTCTTCATTTAAATTTCCTCCATTTCACATAATTTAATTTTTTTTACTTCTTCCACCGGTATTTTAATTAAATTTTTACCAATTACAATATAAAATAAATTTTCCTTAAAATCAAGTAGATGTCCCTTAAACTCACGATCTTTTGTTATTATTTTTATTCTTTTACCTTTAGCCCATAAGTATTCTCTTTCAGATTTAAGTTCTCTATTTAGTCCTGGAGATGTGACTTCAATTTCAGGTTCTATATAAATACCTTCCACTTTAAGAATATTAATTAACCTTTCTGCCCATTTTTCAGTATCTTTAGCGGTGATACCGTTTTTTTTATCTATTGTTAAAACTATTCTAAATTTTCTACCTGTACCTTTAACTTCTAAATCAAGGAGATATATATTTTCTTCCTCCAGTTCTTTTTCTAATATATTCATAAGGGCTTTTTTAATACTATCTGCATCAAACATTATTAAGTTCCTTTTTCTTTTTTTCTATAATTTCTTTTGTTTTTAAAGTAATATCTTTCAAATTTACCTCTATTTTTTCTTTACTTTCTCTTACGAAAATATCTATTAACCCTTTTTCAATATTTTTACCAAGTGTTATTCTGATCGGTACACCTATAAGATCAGCATCCTTGAATTTAATACCCGGAGTTTCTTCCCTATTATCTATTATATAATCTATTTTATTTTCTTTAAACTCTTTTTCAATCTTTTCAGTCAAATTTTTGTCTAAATTAAAATCAACAATATGAACCTCAAAAGGTGAAATAGTAATGGGAAGTGAAAGACCATTTTCATCCTTATAAAGATCAGCAGCAGATAATAGAATTCTTCCAATTCCTATACCATAACTTCCCATAATTATTGGTTTTTTTGAACCATCTTTATCTGTAAAATATGCTCCCATTGTTTCAGAATACCTTGTACCAAGTTTAAAGATGTGGCCAACCTCTATTGCATTTTTAAAAATTAGTTCCTCAGAACAAAAATAACATAAGTCTCCTTCCTTAGCCTCTCTTATATCCCCGATTTCCATTATTTTGAAATCTTCTTTTGGCACTATTCCCTTTATATGATAATCTTCTTCACCAGCTCCAATTACTCCACCTTCAATCTCATAAGCATATTCATCAATAATAAGGGGTAAATTACAATTTAATGGTCCAACAAAACCAGCAGAAACACCGAGTATTTCTTTTACTTCCTCAGGTTCAACAATTCTGATCGGAGAGTTTAAAATTGAAGATAACTTTCCAATGTGTAATTCATAGTCACCTCTAACAGCAGCAAGTATTGGTTTTTCTTCTTTCATTACAAGAATACTTTTTATTATACCTTCAAGGGGAATTGAAAGGAATTCTGAAACTTCTTGAGCACTTTTTATCTTTGGTGTATAAACTTTTTCCTTTTTTTTATTACCTTTAAAACTTTTTATTTTAGGCTTTGATTTTGCCACTTCCTTATTTGCTTTATATCCGCATTTTGGACATATAACCAGTTTATCTTCTCCATAAAGACTTTCCACCATAAATTCACCTGATTCCTTACCACCCATAATTCCGGAAGAAGCCTGAACAAAATGAAATTTTAAACCGCATTTTAAAAAAATTTTTTCATAGGCTTTTTTATGCTTTTCATAAGATTCGTCCAAACCCTCCCAAGTAGCATCAAAAGAGTAAGAATCTTTCATTGAAAATTCTCTGCATCTTAAAAGTCCTCCTCTTGGTCTTGGCTCATCTCTAAATTTTGTTTGAATCTGATACCATATCTGTGGCAAATCCCTGAAGGATTTTATTTCATTTTTTGCAAGATATGTAACTATTTCTTCATGAGTTGGAGATAGGGCAAATTCTGAACCTTTTCTATCTTTTAATCTGAAAATATCATCACCAAAAGATTCCCATCTTCCTGATTCTTCCCATATAGATTTAGGTGATAAAGCAGGCATTAGCATTTCCTGGGCTCCGATACTATTCATTTCTTCTCTTACAATATTTTCAATTTTTTTTATACTTTTAAAACCTAAAGGCAAGAAAACAAAAACTCCTGCAGCAAGTTTTCTTACATATCCTGCCCTCAATAAAAGGGCATAAGCAGGATTATCTGCTTCTCTTGGTACTTCCCTTAGAGTAGGAATAAAAGATCTTTCAAATTTCATACTGTAATTATAAGAAATTATTTTTTAAAAAGTGAAACATAAAAATTTCCTATTTTTTCCCAGTCGTAATTCTGTGCTAAGTTTATTCCCTCCCTTATAAATTTTTCTCTTAAATTTTCATCTTCAATTATTGTTATAATAGCTTTTTTAAGAGACTCAACATCTCCTGGTGGAACAATTAACCCATTTACACCATTTTCTATTACATCTCTTATTCCACCTACATCACTTGCTATAACAGGAACACCTGCACCCATTGCTTCTAATATAACTGTTGGAAGTCCTTCTGTATCACCTTCCTCTGTAATAATTGAGGGAACTACAAGAAGATCAGATTCATTTAAAATTTTCGGAATTCTCTCCCTTTCAACCCAGCCTAAGAAATTTACATAATTTTCTAAATTTAGTTCTTTTACCAATTTTTTTAACTCTATTTCTAAGGGACCTGTTCCTCCAAGATTTAGTATTACATCTTTATAAATATTTATTACTTTTTGTAATGCATAAAGGAGATATTTAATTCCCTTTTTTTCAACAAATCTTCCTAAAAAAAGAATTTTGAATTTTTCTTTTTTAATTTTTTTATCTTTAACAAAAGAAATTTTCATACCCATGGGTTTTACAAAAATTTTTTCTTTTTCTGAAGGACTCTTTTTATTTAAAATTTTTAAAATTTTTTCTTTTAATATGTTACTTACACAAATTATATAATCAGAGTTATTGTAAATAAATTCTGTTAAAATTTTTCTAAAAGGGAGTTTTTCTATTGTATAAACATCAATGGCATGTGCAGTTGTTATATGCTTAATTTTAAGAAACTTTTTGAAAAAAGAACCTATTAAACCACTCGGAATTATCCAATGAGAATGAATGATATTTATTTTTAATTTTTTTATTAATCTGTAGGTAAAATAAAAGTAGGAGATAAAAAAAAAGGGAACCTGCAATTTTGCAAGAAAGCTTTTTTTGATATTTCTCATAATTCCACCCTCATAACATAATTTCTGTAAATTTAAAGGGAAAAAATAAGGAAATCTATAAACTTTCACACCATCTAACTCTTCAAAAAACTTTGAATTTTTATGATGAGGTGCTAAAACTATAACTTCAAATCCTTTATTTTTTATTTCTTTTGATAATTCAAGTACAAATGAAGGTGTAGTATCATTTTTGTACCTTGGAAAAGTTGTTGTTAAAACAAGAACTTTCATTAATTTAATTATTAAATTTCTTCAGTTTCCTCCTTTTTTTCTCTATCAAAATAATAAATTTTTTCTTTATTTAAAGAAGGTCCCCTCCTTCTAAGGATTGCAGGTTCTTCATCATTTCCATTTTCATCAAATTTTGTGAAATTCAAGTCCTTAAAAGGATGAAAATTAGGTTCTCTTTTTTCTGAAGTATCTGAAATTCCCGAAGCAATTAATGTAATTTCTATCTTACCCTCCATTTCCTCACTGTAGTCAAGACCTGTTATGATTTCTGTGTTCTCTGAATCTACTTCATTCATTACAAAGTCCATAACTTCATTAATTTCTCTTATGGTTAAATCGTTTCCTCCAACTATATTTAAAAGAACTCCCTTTGCGTGTTTAACTCCTTCTGTATCAATGAGAGGAGAAAAGATTGCCTCTCTTGCAGCATTTTTAGCTCTGTTTTCTCCTTCAGCAATCCCAATTCCCATGACAGCTTTACCTCCATATTTTAAAACAGTTTTTATATCAGCAAAGTCAACATTTACATACTGGGGTTTCTGAATAACATTAACTATTCCTTTAACAGCTTGAAAAAGGACTTCGTCAACCTTTTTAAAGGCTTCTTTCAAAGGCAGGTTTTCGTTTCCATTTTTTAATAATCTCTCATTTGGGATTACAATATAGGAATTAACATAATTTTTAAGTTCATTTAAAGCTTGTAGAGCTTTTCTTTGTCTTAATGGTCCTTCCATCAAAAAGGGTAGAGTAACAACCGCCGTAGTGAGAACATTGAGTTCTTCTTTACAGAGTTTAGCTATTACAGGGATTCCTCCGCTACCTGTTCCTCCTCCAAGACCTGCTGCAAGGAATATCATATCTGCATCCTTAAGTATGTTTCTGATTTCTTCAATGGATTCTTCTGCTGCTTTTTTTCCTATCTCAGGATCACCACCAGCTCCTTGTCCTTTGGTTATATTTTTTCCCAGTTGAATTTTTATATTTACAGGTATTCTATTTAAAGCCTGGACATCTGTATTTGCAACTATAAGTTCCACATTTTCAACTCCTTTTTCTGTCATATATCTCACAGCATTGGATCCACCGCCACCTATACCTAAAACTTTTATTCTTATTGGCTTTATTGAGCTTTCATTTAATTTTATCATTCCGTGCTCCTTTTTTTTAAAAGGGATTAGAACCCTTATCAAAAGTTTTCAAAAAAGTACTTTATATTCCTGAAAATTTGTGAAATTGAAAATCCCTTTTTTATTTTTCTTGAAAGCGAACTATAACCAGATGTTCTTAAAATGTAGCCAATTTTCAAGGCACCGAGAGCTGCTGTATATGAAGGGTCCGTTATTATATCAGTTGAAAGTCCTCTAAAATTTTTTGGTTTACCAACAATGCAGGGAACATTGAAAAAATTCTCTGCAACTTCAGTTATCCCTTTTAATTTTGCAATTCCACCTACAAGCACAATTCCTGCTGGTAATTTTTCTATTTCAATTACTTTTTCAACATACCATTTTACCCTTTCAAATATTTCTTCAATTCTTGCAAATATTGTTTCTTTAACAAATGAAATCTTAATTTTCTTGGAAGGTCTTTCTCCAATTCCTTCAACTTCTATTTCCATGTTATTATCTTTTTCCTCATATACGTTACTGAAAAGTTCAAGTAATTCTTTTGCCTTTTTACTTGTTATTCGTAAAATTTTTATAAGGTCATTGATAATGTATTTACCACCTATTGGAAAAGAGTCAGCATAAATTAAAGAACCCTTATTCCATACTGCAATATCCACAGTTCCCATTCCAATATCCATCAAAAAGACACCTTGATTTATTTCCTCTTCTTCAAGAACAGCATAGGAAGAAGCAATTGGTGAAAAAACAAAATTTTCTATTTCAAAATTTGATTTCCATGCCACCTTTCTTAATGTATCAAGTATATTTTTCTTTGCTTTTAAAATAAATGTTTCTACCTCAAGTTTTGTTCCCATCATTCCTACTGGTTCTTTTATACCCTTCTGGTCATCAATAGTATATTCATTAGGATGAACATAAATAATTGATTTTTCCGAAGTATTTGATCTTTGAACTGCTGTATTTATTACCCTTATTCTATCACTTTCGTCAATTTCCCCATCAGGATCTTTGACAGGGACAAATCCCTTTACAATTTCACTTTCAATATAGCTTCCGTTTATAGTTAAAATTATTTTTGTTCTCTTTTTTGGAACATCACCTTTTAATCTAAAAGCCTGTTCAACTGCTTCTCTTAATGAGTTTGAAACTTTTTCAATATTCTGAATCACACCTGATTCAATTCCCCGAGAATCTATTTTGGGTGAATAACCCTCTATTTTTATACTTCCATTTTCAGGGATTCCAAATACAGAGATAACCTTTGAAGTCCCTAAATCAACACTAACAATTCTCTTTCCCTCCATTTATTTGCCTCCTTCTAAAAAAGATAAAATTTCAAGGTTTAAGGAATCTTTAAATTCCTTTAAATTTTTTAAATAATTGATTTTTTTATCAAATCTTCCAAGACCGAATCGAATGATTTTTTTATCTTTGGTATAAATTGTAAGGCTTGAAGGATCCACATACTCTATCTTTCTATAAAATGGAGGATCCATCTCTTTTATTTTTTTTAAAAGTTCTGAAGAAGGATAAAGGAAAGAGTTAAATTTAAGACTATCTGGTTCCATTTTTACATTTAAATTTAAAATTTGTGGTAATGAATCTATAATTTCTTTATCCTTCATCTTTAAAAGAAATCCAGTAGATGTTAAAAAGCTTTCTCTTCCATAACTTGCGATTATTTCTCCATAATAGTTTGGATTAACTTTATTTGCTTTTTTAAATCCAAATAAAAATAAAAGGAGAATGAAAAATTTCCTTTTACCTCTCATTTAAAATTTCCTCTGCATATATAAGTTCTCTTTTTAGTTTTATTCCAAATTTTTCGTAAACTTTTTCCTGCACAATTTTTATAATTTCCTTTATATCGGAAGATTTAGCATTGTTTACATTTATGATAAAGTTGGCATGTTTTCTTGAAACTTCAGCACCTCCAATTCTTAAACCCTTTAAACCTGCAAGCTCAATCAATTTTCCAGCAGGTTGCTCTTTTGATGGATTCTTGAAAACACATCCTGCTGAAGGATATTCAAGAGGTTGAGTTTCCCTCTTTTTATTTAAAATTGATATAATTTCTTCTTTTATTACTTTTTTATCTTTTTTTTCCAGTTTGAAATAGGCACTTATTATAATTCCCTTTGTATAACCTTTCCTGTAAGAAAATTCAATTTCTTCCCTTTTTAATTTTTTTAAGAATCCATTTTCATAAACAAATACTTCTTTTAAATATTGTGATATTTCTTTTCCCATGCTTCCCAAGTTCATATAAATTGCTCCTCCGACAGTAGCAGGTATTCCTGCGATAAATTCAAGTCCACCTAATCCCTTTTCCGATAGACTTTTGATCAGTTCTGAAAACTTAACCCCTGCATCAGCAATTACTCCGTCATCAGTGTATATAAATTCTTTTAAACTGGAAGTTGAAATAACAAGGACATCGAAAACACCGTCAGGTAGTAGAATATTTGAGCCTCCTCCAATAAAGAGAGTTTTTAATCCTCTTTTTTCAGCAAATTCAAGGGCATCAAAAATTTCATCTATATTGCGCGGTTCAGCATAAAAAGAAGCTGTTGAGCTAATCCTTAAAGTATTTTTGTTTTTTAAATTTATATTTCTTTTTATAAATTTTTTATTAGTTAATACTATCATATATCTCCTCCACGATTTTGTAAACATTGCCTGCACCAACAGAACATATAAGATCCCCTTCTTTCACTATATTTAAAATTTTTTCTTTCAGATTCTTTTCTCCATCATAAACAGAATTTGAATATTTTTTGAGTTCCCTAAGTATGAGTTTATGAGTTACTCCTTTTATTTTCTTTTCACCTGCAGTATAAATTGGTAAAACTATTACAATATCTGCAAGACTTAAACTTTCCGCAATTTCCTTCCATAATATTTTTGTTCTTGTGTATCTATGTGGTTGAAAGACTACAAGGATTCTTCCATTTTTCCAAAAGTTTTTTGCTGTCCTTAAAAATTCTTTTATTTCTGTTGGATGATGTGCATAATCGTCTATAAGACCAATTCCCTTTTTTATACCTTTAAATTCAAATCTCCTTTTTACACCTTTAAATTCCATTAAAGTTTTTTTTGTTATGTAAAAAGGAATTTTAAGTAAGTAGGAAACACCAATTGCTGCAAGAGAGTTCAAAATGTTGTGCATTCCAGGTATATTAAGCTCAAATTTTCCAATATTTTCTCCTTTTACTTTTACTTCAAATTCACTTCTCGTTTCCTTTAAATTTATGTTGTAAGCATAGATATCATTAAATTTTTTAAAACCATAACTTATTTTTTTTCTTTCTACTCCCTCTGCAATTTTTCTTAAGTTTTTGTCATCACCACAATAAACTATACCACCATAAAAGGGGACTTTTAACATAAATTCTTTAAAGGCTTCCTTTAAGGCTTTCATTGTTTTATAGGTATCAAGATGTTCCTTATCAATATTTGTTATCACTCCTATACTTGGAAAGAGATGAAGAAATGATCTGTCCGATTCATCTGCTTCTGTTACAAGAAATTGTCCCCATCCAAATATTCCACCTGTATCCATACCTCTTATTATTCCACCAACAATTGTTGTTGGTTCAAGACCTGCATTTTTAAGTAGATTAGAGATCATTGTTGTTGTAGTTGATTTTCCATGTGCTCCTGTTATACATATTGAGAATTTGATTTTTGTGAGTTCAGCAAGCATCTCTGCTCTTCTTATTACTGGAATTCCTCTTTTTTTAGCTTCTTTAATTTCAATATTATCCATAGAAATTGCACTGGAATAAACAACGAGATCCTGATCCTTTATATTTTCCTTACTGTGTTTGTAAAATACTTTTATTCCGAGAACTTCAAGTCTCTTTGTAGTTTCACTTTTTCTTATATCACTTCCTGTTATTTCAAAACCCATATGTTTTAAAATTTCAGCCATCCCTGACATCCCTGAGCCACCTATTCCAACGAAATGGATCTTTTTTATTCCTGTATAGACGAATAACATGACTTTATCTCCCTTTTTAAAATTTTTCTCCAGTCAGGTAATTCTTTAAAGTTTTCTTTTTCTTTAAAAATTTCATCTATTTCCTTTTTTAAAATAAAAGGATCCATTTTTTCTTCAATAAGGATTTTAAATGTTCCATATCTTTTAGCAAAAAGGGCATTGTAATACTGGTGATTATCTACAGCATAGGGGAATGGAATAAAAATTGCTTTCTTCTTTATTTTTAAAATTTCAAAAACTGCTCCAGCCCCTGATCTTGATACTACAACATCACAGGCAGAATAAAAGTTTTCCATGTCATTTCTAAAAGGAAAAAGATAAAAATTTTCTCTTTTTAATTTTTCTTTATATTCTTCGTAAAATTTACCAGCAAGAGTGAGTATAGTGTCCGCTGTGATTTCAGAATATTTGTAAGATAATTCAATAAGTTTTTTAGCACCTTGACTCCCTCCTAAAAAGAGTATGGTTCTTTTATCAAGGGGAATATTAAGTATCCTTCTTGCTTTTTCCCTTGGTATTAATTTTAAATTTCTAACGGGATTAGAAAGTAAAATACATTTTTTTCTTAAGAATTTTTCTGTTTCTTTAAAACTCACAAAAATTTTTTTAGAAAATTTACTGAAAATTTTTGTAACAACCCCGGGTATTGAATTCTGTTCAAAAACAAATATTTTTTTTCTCATAATAAGTGAAGGGATAAAAAAAGGAAAGGAAGCATAACTTCCGAAAATAAATATCATATGAGGGTTAATTTTCAAAGTGAACAAAAAACTCTGAAAAGTTCCCTTTAAAATCTTAAAAATGTTTAAAAAAATTTTTTTAAAGTTTTGACCTTTAAAAGGTGCTGAATCAAATTTAAAATCATAATTTATATTAAAATCTATATTATCCTTCAAGGAAACTAATAAATAAGTTTTGAAATTTAAACTTTCAAGGAATTTTTTTACTTCCAGTGCAGGAAAAATGTGACCACCGGTTCCACCTGTTATTATGAATACCTTGACCATAATAACTCTATTTTCTCCTCCTTTAAAATTTCTCTATTTGCAATGATATTGTAGCAGGAGCCAAATAAAAAAGAATAAGTTATTCCCGAAGAACCACCATAGGAAATAAGAGGAAGTGGTACACCTGTAACAGGAAGAATTCCAAGATTTACAGAAATATGAACAAAAACATTGAAAAATGTAAAAATAACAGTTCCGAGCACATAGGTTTTAAAAAATTCATCTTCTATTAAAAGAGCATTATCAATTAGACTTTTAATTAAAACCAAATAAATAAAAATTAAAATAGAGATACCCAAAAATCCTGTTTCCTCTGCAATTAGAGAAAATATAAAGTCCTTTGATAGATCTGGTAAAAATTTATATTTAATTTTTCCTTTGCCGATACCAACCCCAAAAATTCCCCCTCTTGATATTGCTATTTTTGCCTGTTTTACCTGGTATACTACTTCCCCGCTCCTATAACTTTTTATTCTACTCATCACATAACTTTTTTTTATAAATATAAGGGAAAAAAGTAATAAAGGTAATATAATAAATGCTATTAGAAAGTATTTGAATTTTATACCTTTGAGGAAAATAAGTGTTCCTGTTACAAATATTATAGAAACTATCATTGAAAAGTGAGGTATAAGGTAAAGAAAGATAAGGGCAAGTAAAAAATAAGTTAAAAAACCTGATACTCTTAGAGGATTTTTAGGCTCACTTAAAAAATTGGAAATCTGAAGTAAAAATCCAATTTTAAATATTTCTGAAGGTTGTATTGTGAAATCATAAAATGTAATCCATCTGTATGTATTTTTTATTGAGATATCCAAAATAATTGGAACTAATAGGAAAAATAAAAGTGACCAGCTTATTAAAAATCTTGTACTTTTGAGAAAAGATAAAGGAATAATAATTCCCATAAGAAAGGAAATCACATTTAAAATATTTCTTGAAAGAATTTTTAAAATTGTTTCAAGAAAAACTTTTTCACCCTTAAATATCCAGGAATAAAAATTAGAGGAGAAAAGAAAGATAAAGGATAAAAGAGATAGTATAAAAACCGATAAAATTAAATTTCTTTCACCCATCTTTTAAAATCCTCACCACGTTCTGCATAGTTTTTATACTGATCAAAACTTGATAGTCCCGGAGAGAAAAGAACAATGTCTCCTTTAACAGAACTTCTTTTTGCCTCATAAACCGCATCCTTTACAGTTTTGACTCTTTTTATCTCTTTTAAGCCACTTAAATTATTTTCAAGAAATTCACCAGCTTCTCCATAAAGAATTATTTTTTTAACCTTCTTTTTAACTTCCTCTTTTATTGTATCAAAGGAAATATTTTTATTTTTCCCGCCAAGTATAAGAATTATATTTTTGCTGTTAAAAGATTTTAAAGCATAAAGAACAGAATGGGGGTTTGTAGATTTTGAATCATTAATCCATAAAATATCATTTTCCTTTTTAACAATTTCAAGGCGATGAGGTAGTGGTTTTAATTTTTTTAAAATTAGAGCAATTTTTTCCTTATTTATACCCATAAGATAACTTACTAAAATGGAAAAAGCTAAATTATACTTATTTCCAGGACCTATGAAATTTTCAAACTCATCTTCTATTATTTCTCTTTTGTCAAAAAGATTAATCATAAATTTTCCTTGTGAGTAATAAATTCCATTTACTTTTTCTCTTAAAGATACATAAAGGATATTGATATTATTCTTTTTTATATCTTTTAAATTTTCATCCTCATAATTCAAAATTAGATAATCACCTTCTCCCATATTTTTGAAAATCTTTAATTTGGATTTTTTATATTCTTCAAAGGAATTATGGGAATCAAGATGATCTTCTGAAATATTTAAAATACAGGCGATATCAGGTTTAAATCTTTTTATAAATTGAAGCTGAAAACTTGAAACTTCAAGAACAAAAATACCATCTCTATAATAGAGATCAGTTAAGGGTTTTCCTATATTTCCTCCAAGAAATACTTTCTTATCTTTTAAATTTTCTTTTAGTATATTGTATATAAGTTGTGTAGTTGTTGTTTTACCGTTTGTTCCTGTTATTGCAATTATTTTTCCATTTATTAAATTAAAGCCAAATTCAAGTTCTGGTATTATAGTTTTATTGTTCTTTATCAAGTTTCTGAATTGATGATGATTTAAAGGTATTCCCGGTGATAATATAATTCTATCAAATAAAGTTAAAAGATGCTCATTCTGGAATTTTTTATCTATTACAAAGGGTTTTAATCCTTCTTTTAACATAAAGGAGAAAACAGATTTTCCAGAAGAACCGAATCCCCAGATTGCGTTTTTCATCTGATTTTCAAAGTGCTTACTGCTATAAGAGAAAAAATTAATGATATTATCCAGAATCTTACCACAATTTTTGGTTCAGAAAGTCCCTTTCTTTCAAAATGATGATGGATAGGTGCAATTAGAAATACTCTTTTTCCGAATCTTCTATAAGAAAATACCTGTATCATAACACTTAAAGTTTCTATAACAAGAACAAAACCTGCAATTGGTAAAAGAAGTTCATGTTTAATAAGAGCAGCCATTGATGCAATTCCTCCTCCAATTGCGTGAGAGCCTGTATCCCCCATAAAAATTTCAGCAGGATATGAATTGAACCATAAAAAACCAATTGTTGAACCGAGAAGAGCTGAGCCGAATACAGATATTTCCCAGGATTTTGGTATAAAGAGAACATTTAAATAGTTTGCTAATTTGAAATGTCCTCCTATATAAGCAAGAACTATGAAAGCAAAAATAATAGGAGCTGCAACACCTGCTGCAAGACCGTCAAGTCCGTCTGTTAAGTTAACTGAATTTATTGTACCAAGATACACGAAAAATATTAAAAAGGGGTAAAAAAAATCAAGGGAGAGAAGTATATTTTTGAAGAAGAGCATCTGTGTTTTAAACCTGATTTCAGGGCTGTAAATAAAGAAATAAAAGGAAATAAAAATTAAGGTAACAATAACTTGTAATAAAAATTTAGGAACTTGGTTAAGTCCTTTTCTGTTTTTAGTTTTTCTTATATCATCAAGAAATCCTACAAAAGAAAAACCCAAGAAGGAAAGAAGTGCAGCATAAATAAAGGGATTTTTAAGATCAGCCCAAAGTAAAAGGGAAATTATTACACTTATAACAATTATTAATCCTCCTGATGTAGGTGTCCCCTCCTTTTTTCTATGATGTTCAGGAACATCTACCTTTATTTTTTCTCTTAAGTTAAATTTTTTTGAAAGCTTTAGATAGTAAGGCATTATAATAATAGTGAGTAAGAAAGAAGTAACAGCAGCATAGGCAGCTCTGAATGTGACATATCCAAATAAATTAAAGGGAGTCCATAAATTTTTAAGAGGATATAAAAATTCAAGGAACATTTATTACACCCTCCAAAATTTTTTCCATTTCCATTTTCCTTGAACCTTTTATTACAATCAGAACGTTTCTCTCTAAGATCTCTTTTAATTTTTCTTTCATTTTATTTTTGTCAGTATAATGGGAGGAAAAAAGACCCAATTTTTCACTTTCTTCTGAAGTAAATCTTGAGTATTCTCCAAAGGTAAAAACAGCATTATAATTTTTTGCTTTTAAAATTCTCGCTATTTCCCTGTGATAAAACTCTGAATATTCACCAAGTTCTAACATATCTCCCATAAAAAGATATTTTTCCTTTTTATTGAAAAAGGTTCCAGTTTTTATTGCATCTTCCATGGAAAGGGGATTTGCATTATAGGCATCAAGAATTATTGTGGCATCCTTATAATTTATTAACTGCATTCTGAGTTCAGGGAATTTAAAATCATCAAATATATCTTCACTTATGTTAAGTTTAAGTAGAAAAGAGGTTTTTAAAGCTGAGAGTGCATTTTCTACCATACCAAAACTTGGTACATTTATTCTGAAGGTGAAATCATTTTTATAGATAAAGTATTTACCATCCCATTTTAAACTTTTTTCTTTAACCTCATAATATACTATTTTTGCTTTTGTTTTTATTAGATGAATGTAAGGTGAATTTTTATTAACAACCAAAAAACTCTCAGATGACAATTTTTCAAAAAGTTTTGATTTTTCTTCTGCAACTTTTTCAATATTTTTAAGTCCTTCAAGATGTCCTGGACCTATTTTTGTTAAAATTCCTAAATCAGGTTTTATAATTTCACGAAGTTCCTCCATTTCACCTTCTTTATTTATCCCTGCTTCCATTATTATATAATCAGTTTCAAGAGGTGCATTTAAAAGTGTTAAGGAAGCACCGATGAAATTGTTATAGCTTTTTGGAGATGGAAAATTTCTCCTGTTATTTTTATTCATTATATGTGATAACATGAACTTTAAAGTGGTTTTTCCAACAGTTCCTGTAATTGCAATAATTTTCCCCTTTAAATTTTTTCTCCTTTCTTTTGCAAGTTCAATTAAAAATTTGAGAGTATCTTCAACAAAAATTATTTTTTCATTTTTGAATCTGTTTTCAAATTCTTTTGGTAAAATAGCAAGTTTAGCTCCCCTTTTTAGTGCATCCTCTACAAAATAAGCTCCATGAGTTTTTTCTCCTTTCAAAGCAAAAAATATATCACCCTCTTTAATTTCCCGAGAGTCAATTTTTACAGATTTTAAATCTTTTAAAATTTTTTCAATTAATCCTTTCATGATTTTTCCTCAAGTATTTCAATAACAACATCCTTATCTTTAAAGGGAATTTTTTCTCCCTTTATTTCCATGTAGTCCTCATGACCTTTACCTGCAATTAAAATAATATCACCTTTTTCAGCCATTTCTATCCCTTTTTTTATTGCTTTTCTTCTGTCCGGTTCAATTATTACTTTATCAATTTCGCCCTCAGGAATTCCTTTTTTAATATCCTCTATGATTTTGATGGGGTCTTCAAATCTTGGGTTATCATTTGTAAGAATCAGTATATCAGTATATTCTGAGGCAATTCTTCCCATCATGGGTCTTTTTTCCTTGTCCCTGTTGCCTCCTGCTCCAAAAATAGTAATAAGCTTTTTAGGATGTAAACTTTTTAATGTTTCAAGAGAAGCATTTAAAGCATCAGGTGTATGTGCGTAATCTATGTATATATAGAATCCCTTTTTAGAATGAATTTTTTCAAGCCTTCCTTCAATTCCTTCAAATTCAGTTAAAGGTTTTAAAAAATCCTCTTCTTTAAATCCGAGTTCTTTAAGCATTGCAAAAACAGCACATATGTTATAGGCATTAAATTTACCTATAAGTTTTGTTTCAAAATCTATTTCTCTTTTATTATACTCAATTTTCAATCCCATACCTTGAGAAGATATGTATTTGATAAAAATTCTGTAATCTAATTCTTCAAGATAAAATCCATAACTTTTTTTATTTATATTATCAATTTCTTCAAAGATTCTTTTTCCGTATGGATTTTCAACATTGATAATAGCCGGTGCATTTTTATCTAAAAGATAAAAAGCCTTTTTCTTTGCCTGGTAATAATTTTCCATTGTTTTATGGAAATCAAGATGGTCCCTTGTTATTCCAGTATATATAAGTCCCTCTAAGGTAATATCATAAATTCTCTTTTGTTCAAGACCATGGGATGTAACTTCCATAAAAAGGTAATCTATTTTTTCTTTCTCCATCTCCTTAAAAATTCTGTAAAGATAAGTTGCAGGAGGTGTTGTGTAACCTTTGAAAATTATTTTATCTTTTACTCTTGAACTTAATGTTCCTATTACCCCATTTTTAATTCCGAGTTTATCAAAAACAAAAGAAAGGTAATTGGTTATTGTTGATTTTCCATTTGTTCCTGTAACACCTATGATTTTAAATTTAGGTTTTGAATAAAACCTTTGCAGAATCTTATGCATTGTTTCATAAACATCTTCTGTAATAAACTGAGGCACATGAATTTCATTTATTTTTTCATCTGTTACAATACAAATTGCCCCCTTTTCTATTGCTTCTTTTATAAAATTTTTTCCGCTTGTTTTTGTTCCCTTTAAAGTAATAAACACGTAATTTTTTTCTACCTCTTTTGAATTTTCTGATATACCTTTTACTTCTTCATTTTTAAAGTTTATAAACTCTCCTTTTAAATTTTTGAATAAATCTTTAAGGTTCATATAAAGCTACCTCTTTTATAAGTAAAATTTCTTCAACAATTTTTTTGAACATTTCTGGTATAATTTCAGAGGAAAACCTTACATTCTGTGGTTCATCAAGACCGAGATATATTAAATATTCTGGATTTTCTTCCGGAAAAAAACCAACAAAACTCATTACAGAAAGTTCGTTTGAATATTTTCCATTGATTACCTTCTGTGAAGTTCCGGTTTTGCCGCAAATACTTAACCCTTCAATTTTTGCTTTTTTACCGCTTCCTTCTTCAACAACTTTTCTTAAAAAACTTTTTATTATCAAACATTCCTCTTTATTAAAGATTTTTCTTGTTATGATTTTGCTATTAAATTCTTTAAAGTTTTTTTCATCCTTGATTCCCTTAACAAGCACAGGGTGAAGCAAATACCCGTTATTTGCTATTGCAGAATAAAAGAGAGCAATCTGGATTGGACTTACAAGTAATCCCTGGCCAAAGGAAAAAGTTAATAAATCAACTTTTGTTAATTTTTTCTTTTTTTCAATCAATCCACTACTTTCACCTGGGAATAAAATACCTGTTGGGTTCCCAAATCCGCATCTATATGCAAAATTTATAAGTTCCTCCATTTTTAATCTTTCTGCTACTTTTGAAATTCCTATATTTGAAGAATTAACAATTATTTCCTCAAGGGTGTAGTAATTTTTTTTCTTCTTTTCAATTTCTGGGTCATTGATAATAACATCTTTTATTATTATTGGTTTGGAAACGTCAAATAACTCATTTAGTTTTACTAAAGAATTTTTTATTGCATATATAGCTGTAAGTGGTTTAAAGACTGACCCCGGTTCAAAGAGGTACTGGATATTATTATTTCGGAAGCTTTCCTCGTTAAATTTATAATAATTTTCTGGGTCGAAAAAAGGATAAGAGGATAAGGCAAGAATTTCACCGTTTGATGGATTTATAACGCAAGCCCAACCTTTTTTAGCACCATACTTTTCGGCGTAATCTTTAAGAATTTTTGAGCAGATTTTTTGTATTCTTATGTCAATTGTTAAAATAATATCCTTTCCATTTTCAGGTAAGATTATTTTGCTTTCAGGAAGTTTGCTATATTTACCGTCTGCTGTTCTAAAAAGTTCAATCATTCCGTCTTTTCCTTTAAGGATGTTATCAAATTCAAATTCAATACCTTCTAACCCTCTATCTTCTGAATTAACAAATCCAATTAAGTTAGATGTAATAAAGCCAAAGGGATATTTTCTTGTCCATTCATCATCCTTTATTATTGAAATGGCAAGTGGTATAAGATTTCTATCATAAATATCACCTCTTTTTGCTTTGATTTTTTTAATTCTTATAAATTCCTTTTCTCCTTCTTCTTCATAAATTCTTCCCTGGGGTAAGATCTGAAAGTTTATAGCCTTATAAAAAATTAAAAAGAATGAGACTAAAATTATATTTTTAAAAATTTTAATTCTGAAAGTTTCTTTATTTTTCAACATAGTATTTTTCCTTTTCTGAATCAAAGAATAAAGCTTTTAAAAATTCCATTTTTTTATTAATTGCTCTATATTCCAGCTCAAGAAGTTCTTTTTCCCTTTTATATACTTCCTTTGATTTTTCTATTACTTTACCTCTTATGAAAAGTAAAAGGAAAAGGTAAAGGAATAATATTAAAATTAATGTTCCTCTTTTAATCTTTTTTTTCATATTCTTTCCCCTGCCCTCAGTTTACATGAATTGCAATTTGGTTTTTCTTTTATTTCTTTTTCTGAGGGTGTAAGTGGTTTTTTAGTAATAACTTTAAAAGAAGTAGTTTTTAAAAAGTTTTTTATTATTCTATCTTCAAGAGAGTGATATGTAAGAAATACAGCTATTCCACCTGATTCCATTATTTGAGGTAAAAAGGAAAGAGTTTTTTTGATGTTTTCAATTTCTTTATTTATCCATATTCTGAAAGCCTGGTATACTTTTTGCAATATTTTTTCTTTATTGTATTTTATATTTTTTAAAATTATTTTGTTAAATTCATCAGTGTATTTTACTTCTTTTTCCTTTATTCCTTTATAAATGTTAAGAGAAACTTTTTTATAATTTTTTAATTCACCATATTCTTTAAGGATAGATTCAATTTCTTTAAGAGTGAGTTTTTTCAATTTTTTATAAAGTTCTTCATTTTCGTATGGATTATATCTCATATCAAGGATTTCCTTTCTTTTGAAGGTAAATCCCCTGTTTGAGGAAGATACATGGTAGAAGGATAGACCAAAATCAAATATTATTCCATCAATTTTATTAGTTCTCTCTTTTTCTAAAACTTCCGGTATTTCTGTGAAGCTGTTATTGAAGATTTTGAAATTTTTGAAATTTTCAAAAGTTTTTTTCCCTCTTTCATAGAGGAAAGGGTCTTTTTCAAAGGCAAAAAGTTTACCTTTAGTTTTTTTAAGTATTTCAATAGAATGTCCTCCTGTTCCAAAGGTGGCATCAACAATAATTTTTTTATTTTCAGGTTTTAAAATTTCAATAACTTCCTTTATCATACAGGAAGGATGTATTTTTATTTCAGAATTTGAAATTACCGAAGTATTCGTCATAGTTTATTTCCTCTTTTACTTTTTCAATGGTTTCTTCATATCTTGCAGGGTCCCATATTTCAATCCATGCAAACATTCTTACAAATCTACATTCCCTTTTTATTCCAGCGTATTCAGCAAGATGCCCTGGTATAAGGATTCTTCCATGGTTATCAAATTCTGTTTCAACAGCATCACCAAGTAAAAGCCTCATAAGGGTTCTGTTTTTGAAATCTCCTACACCTTTTTCCCTGAAGGCATTTTCAAAATTTTTCCATTCCCTTTCAGAAAAGACCCATATACATTTTTCAGGTCCTCTTGTTAAAATTATTTTACCATTTCCATCAGGGGAGAGCGCCTTACGCAAATCATGGGGGAAGGAAACTCTCCCTTTTTCATCAACCGGATTAATTCGGTTATTCCTTCCCACTTTTTCCCACTTTTTGACACCAAAGATTATAAGATAATGGTATAAAATTGTCAAGGATTTGTGGAAAATTATGTGGAAAACTTAAAAGTTTGAATGCTTTTTTGTAAAAAATTGCTCTCTTAGAGTTTGTTTTTAAAATAAGAACTTTTTTAATTTTTTTTCGTCTAATTAATATGAGAAAAAACAAAATTTTTCTTTTGATTTTTTTTATTTCAGAATTTATTTTTGCAGAGGAAAAAGTTCAAAAATTCTTTCCAGTTTTCAAAGGAAATTCTAAAATAAAAGGTTTTGTTATTGATGGAAGGACTAAAGAAGCTCTTCCCTATGCTACCTGTACCCTTCATAGAGAGGAAGAAGATAAAGTTTTAAAGGGAACACTTGCTGATGATAAAGGATTTTTCCTTTTAAAGGAAATTCCCCCTGGAAAATATTCTTTAAAAGTAGATTTTGTTGGATATAAACTAAAAGTTTTATCAAATATAAATATAAAACCAAAAGATACTCTTATAGACCTTGATAAAATTGAACTTGAACCTGCTTTTTATGAAACTGAAGCTGTTGAAGTGACAAAAAGTCCCCTTCCAGTTAAATTTGAAATTGATAAAAAAGTTATTAATTTAAGTGAAGAACCTGCTTATAAATCAGGAACTGCCCTTGAAGTCTTAAAAAACATACCATCAATAAATGTCGATATAAGCGGTAATGTGAGTTTAAGAGGAAGTGAAAATTTCCAGGTTTTTATAGATGGAAAAAAAACAGGAATTGACCCAAATATAATTTTAAGTCAAATCCCTGCTTCCTCCATAGATAGGATTGAAATTATAACAAACCCTTCTGCTAAATATGACCCTGAAGGAACAAGTGGAATATTGAACATAATATTAAAAAAGGGTGAGGAAAAAGGATTAAGTCTAATTTCAAACTTAAATATTGGAATGTACGATAATTACGGTGGGGACGGGATTTTAGCTTTCAAAAAAAATAACTTAAAAGGATTAATAGGTTTTAATTATAACAAAAGAAGATTTCCAAATTTAATTGAACTTTCAAGGAATATAGAAGGAAATTCTTTATTCTCAAAAGGTGAATATACAAGGGGTTCAACACCTTACAGTTTAAGATCAGAAATTGAATATAATTTCAAGGAAAAAAACACACTTTTCTTTTCGGCAAATTTAGGAGAATGGAGCATGCTTTTTGATTCAAGGACAGAGTATTTAGACCAAAATAAAACTTCTCTTCTTTTTTTGACAGAGAGTCACTTTAATAGAAAAAGTCCTTACATTGATCTAAATTTCAGTGAAAAAACAGAATTCAGTAAAGATCATGAGTTCTCCTTTGATTTTATTTACAGTCTTAGAAAAGGAGATGAGTATAACCTTAATTATACAAAAGATCCAAGAGATAGTATTCTTTCAGGTTCTAAAAGTGAAGAAAAGGGACCATCAAAAAGGATAAATTCAAGAATAAATTATATCTATCCACTTTTCAAAAACTTTAGGTTTGAGGTAGGAGGTGAGGGAGAGTTTTCAAGAAGTGAAGATGAAGTTTTTTATTATGAATATGATTCAATTAAGAAGGATTTTGTATTAAATGAAAATTTTAACAAAGAAATTCTTTATAAGGATGATCGCTATGCACCCTACTTACTTTTTAAAGGAAATATATCTAAATTCAGTATTCAATCAGGTTTAAGGATGGAATTAACAGATAGAAAAATAAGCTTCAGGGACACAAATTTTGATTACATATTAAGGAGATGGGATTATTTTCCTTCTCTTCATTTCTCTTTAACTTTAAAAGAAGGTACTCAGATTAAATCAAGTTATACAAGAAGGATAAAAAGACCGAGACCCTTTATGCTTGAGCCTTTTATTACTTATATGGATGCATACAATGTTAGAAAAGGTAATCCTGATTTAAAACCTGAATATACGGATAGCTATGAGTTTTCTTTGATTTTCCCTTTTTTAAAGGGAACTCTTATATTAGAGACTTATTTAAGGGAAATTTACAATACTATTGAAATGGTGAGAGTGCCTTATAATGATTCTGTTTTTATGATGACAAATGAAAATGTAGGAACATCTTATACTGGAGGTTTAGAAATAACTTATAATTTTTCACCTTTTAAATTTATGTCACTGAATTTTTTGGGTGATTTCTACTATTACAGGTTAAAGGGTAATTTATTGAACGAAAGTTTTGAAAAGGAAAATTCAAGTTACAATTTAAGGTTGAACATTAATTCTTTTCTACCCAAATCACTTAGAATACAGACAATCTTAAATTATGAAGGGGAAAGAGAAACTTCCCAGGGTAAGAGGGGAAAAGTTTATTATGTGGATCTTTCTCTTCAGAAATTTTTTCTTGGTAGAAATTTAGCTTTAAATCTTCAGGTAAGGGATATTTTTGGAACTTCAGGACACTTATATGAAATTAAAGGTGTTAACTACTATTTTTTCCAGAGTTTTAATCCTAAAACCCCTCTTTTTGTTCTTACAGTGACTTACAACTTTAATAATTTTAAATATGAAAAGGGAAAAAGAAAAGAAGTTGAGGAAAGAGAACCTGTAGAAGAAATGGAGTTTTAAAAAGAAATTTATCCTTTAATTTTTTTATAATTAATCTATGGTAATTATTCTTTTTACTTTACTTTTTCCTGAAAGAATAATATCACCTGAGGCTATTATGGGTTCTCATATTTCAACTCTTAACTCACCTTTATCTTGTTTTTATCAACCTGCACTTATCCCTGATAGATTTTCCCTTGCTTTTTCCTACACAAAACCTTATGAAGGTTTACCTATTAATTCCTTTGAATCCGCCTTTTCATTCCCCCTTTTTAAATTTCAAGGAGCTCTTGGATTTTCCTATTTTGGTGAGGATATATATAAGGAAAACTTTTTGCTTTTAGCTTTAAATTACAAAAATTCTCTTTTCTCTATTGGAACGAGTTTTAAATTACTTTCCCTTAATATTCCTGAAGTTATAACTTTCAATGAACCTACTTTTGATTTAGGAACTGTTTTTTATTTTCCCCTTGATATAAAAATTGGTGCCTTTACAAGAAATGTTTATAGGAGTAAAAAATATAAAGAGGATATACCATCTCTATTTGTCCTTTCCTTAGGTTTAACCAATGAAGCACTCTCCTTTTTCTTTGATCTTATTTCAGAGGAAAATCATCCCTTTACTTACAGTATAGGTTTTAAAATACCCTTAGTGTCTTCTTTTTACTTAAGGGGTGGATTAAGAAGTGGAGAGAAGACTTTTGGTGCAGGATTTGGAGTAAATTTAAAGTTTTTAAACTTAGAGGGAATTTATAGGGTTCACCCATTTTTAGGTTATTCCTTTGCCCTATCCCTTTCCCTTTATAAAGGATAAATTTGAAAAAAGTTTTAGATTTTACTAATTTTTTAGAAAATTCAATTTTTAAAAACGCCTTTGAATTTTTTTTAAAAAAAGAAATAGACTTTTATATTGTTGGTGGAGCTATAAGAGATTTTCTTTTAGGTAAAAAGGAAATTAAAGACCTTGATATACTACTTTCCTTTAACCCTGCTGAGATTATAAACGAGCTTTCAAGAAAAGTTGAAGGTTTTCCTTTTTTACTTGATAAAGAAAGAAAGGAATGGAGAATTGTAATTAAAAATAACTTTACCCTTGATATAGGTGAAATTGAAAAAGATATTGAAACTGACCTATCAAACAGGGATTTTACAATAAATTCTATAACAATAAAATACCCAGAAAAAGTTTTAATAGATAAATTTGGAGGTATTGGTGATATAAGAAAGAAAATAGTAAGAGCTTTTAAAAAAGAAAATTTAATAAAAGACCCATTAAGAATGCTAAGAGCCTTTAGGTTTATGGCAACGTTTAAATTTGAAATAGAGGGAGATACTTTAAACTTTATAAGTGAAAACAAAGAAAAAATTCTTGAATCAGCAAGGGAAAGAATTATGAGAGAACTTTATATAATTTTTTCTGAGGGTGAGAAAATTTATGAAACTATTTTAAAAATGAAGGAATCCGGTTTACTTTTTGTTTTAGTGCCAGAACTAAAAAATATGGAAGGTTCTCTACAGGTTTACAAGGATAAATCCCTTGATGTGCTTTTTCATACATTAAACTGTGTTTATTATCTTGAAAGATTTTATAAAAATTATAAGAGAACTTTCTTTAAAAAATATGAAAAAGATTTAAAGGAAATTTTTGAACCTGAAAACAGGTTTTTACTTTTTCTTTCTATAATTTTTCATGATATAGGAAAACCTTTAACAAGAACCTTTGAAGATAATAGAACAAGATTCATAGGTCACGATAAAGTGGGAGCAAATATTGCCTATAGATGGGCTAAAGATTTTAGGTTTTCAGAAAAATTTGCTAAAAAATTAAAAAGTATGGTTTATTTTCATATGTATCCCCATTTACTGGGAAAGGAAGAGGAAATAACGAAAAGGGCAATTTTCAGATATTTAAAAAAGACAGGGGATTTATGGTTATTTCTTTTTGTTCACGCTTATGCTGATTTTAGAGCAACCCCACCAGGAAAAAATCCAGGATATTTAAAAAATTTATTAAAGAAAGTTTACGATTTTAAATTAGAGAGTGAAAAAGAAAGACCATTACCCCTCATTAATGGTTATGATTTAATAAATCTTGGACTTACGCCTGGTCCAATTTTTAGAAAAATATTAAATGAAGTTGAAGAATTAAGAGCAGAAGGAGTTTTAAAAACAAAAGAAGAAGCACTAATTTATGTGAGAAAAAACTATCTTGAAGAAAAAGAAATTACCTAAAAAAAGAATTTATAATTAAATTTAAGGTTCAATCCCTTTTAAAATTCTTTCAAAAAATGGAATACAAATTTTTGAAAATTGAGGATAAAGTTAAATATGCAATAATATTTCTTTCAAGACCGCCTGTTAATGCCTTATCTCCTGAACTTCTCTCTGACCTTGAAGATGCTGTTTTAAAAATTTCAAAGGATAAAAATAAAAGGGCAATAATTATAGCAGGTGAGGGAAAATCCTTCTGTGCAGGTGCTGATATAAAAGTTATGAAGGATTTTAATTCAATTGAAGCAAGAGAATTTGCAAAAAAAGGTCAAAAAGTTTTGCAGAATATTGAAAATTCAGAATTACCAGTTATTGCAGCAATACATGGTTATGCTCTTGGAGGAGGTTGTGAGCTTGCTCTTGCTTGTGATTTGAGAGTTGTTACAAAATCTGCTCAGATAGGTCAACCAGAAGTAAAACTTGGTCTTATTCCAGGTTTTGCAGGTACCCAGAGGTTATCGCGTTTAATAGGAATTGGAAGAGCAAAATGGATGATTTATTCAGGAGAACCGATTTCAGGTGAAAAGGCTTATGAATGGGGTTTTGCTGAAGTTCTAGCAGAGGAAGGGAAACATCTTGAGGAAGCTGAAAACCTTGTTAAAAAAATTCTTGAAATGGGTCCTTCTGCAATAAGATTTGTAAAAACAGTTATAAACAGGGGAATTGATTCAACATTTACCACTGCTACAAGTTATGAAGCTGAAAGTTTTGGTCTTGTTTTTTCAACAGGTGAACCAAAGGAGGGAATAGAAGCATTTCTTGAAAAGAGGAAGGCAAAATGGCAAGAAGAAGGTTAATTTTAATTACAGTTTTAGGAATTATTTTTCTAATTTTACTTTTTTATTATATAAAGCCTGGAACCGCACCACATATTATAAAAGAAGAAGAAATTGAAAAGATACCGACAGAGGAGGTTTTATTTGGAGAAAAAATAGAAGAGTTATGGATGGGTGTTTATGTTGGGGATAAAAAGGTTGGTTATGCTTATACAAAACTAAATAGAAAAGATAAAAGAAGAGAAATATATCAGAAAATGTATTTAAAAGTCATTCAGCTTGGACAGATTCAGGAACTCTTTGCAACAACAATTGTTAATGCTGATTCCAATTATGTTCCAAAAGATTTTGATTTTATTCTTGAATCAATGCAACAAAAGATGAAGGTAAAGGGGGTCTTTAAAGGTGATAAACTATTTCTGAAAGTTGAGACTCCTGAATTTAAAAGAGATTTATCCTTAGAAATTCAGGGTCTTTCCCAACTACCTCTTACCCTTGAAAAAATTATTGAAGAAAATAAAGTAGAAAAGAAAATGGAGTTCAGTTATTTTGACCCCACGACTTTTAAAATGGAAAAGGGTTATGTGGAAAATCTTGGTGAAGTTCAGGTTGATTATAAGGGTAAAAAAGTAAAAGCAAAGCAGTATAGGATAGTGGCAGGAGGTTTAATTACTTTTGTATGGGTTGATGATAAGGGAATTTTAAAGGAAGAAACCCAGCCTGAAATGGTATTTTTAAGAGAGACTCCTGAAGAGGCAATGAAGATAGAGGGTAAACCTTTAAATATTTTATTAAAGTTTGCGGTTAAACCTGAAGGTAAAAAAATTGATGAATTAAATAGGGAAAACTACAAAAGGATAGTTTATCGTCTTTCTAACATTGATTTATCACTTCTTGATCTTGAATCTGGAACTCAAAAAATTTTAGAGAAAGGAGAAAATTATGCTGTTATAGAGGTTTTAAAATCAAGTGTTAATGAGGTAAAAAAAATTGATACAACAAATCTATCAAGATATTTAAAACCTTCTGCTTTTATCCAGTCAGATGATCCCCTTATTATAGATTTTGCAAAAAAAGGTGCAGGAAATTTTGATGATTATACAAAAATTGCAAAAAGTTTAACACTTTATGTTTACAATTACCTTGAAAAATCTGCTGTTGTTTCCTTCCCTTCAGCTCTTGATGTTTTAAAAATGAAAAAAGGTGATTGTAATGAGCATTCAGTCCTTTTTGCTGCAGCAGCAAGAGCTTTAAAAATTCCTTCTGAAATTGCTGTAGGTCTTGTTTTTACTGATGGTTATTTTTATTATCATGCTTGGAATGTTATTTATCTTAATAAATGGGTTTTTGTTGATCCTACCTTCGGTCAGTTCCCTGCTGATCCACTTCATATTATGCTTAAACTTGGGGGAGTTGAAAAACAGGCTGATGTTATGGCAGTAGTTGGTAAGATAAAAATAGAGATTCTTGATATTGAATAGAAAGCTTCTTTTAAAACTTAAAAAAATTGTTAAAAAGTTTGAAAATTTTACTCTTGGTCCCTTTGATTTAGAACTCAGAGAAGGAGAAATATATGGTCTTATAGGTCCGAATGGTTCTGGAAAAACTACAACATTAAAAATCATAACAGGACTTTTAATCCCTGATGAGGGTGAAATTTATTTTAAAGATAAAAAGATAACTGATAGGTTTGATAGTTTTAAAAGGTATATAGGTTATATTCCTGATAATCCCTTTGTTTATCCCTATCTTTCAGGTTATGAGCATCTTCTTTATACAGGTAAACTTTATAAATTAGATGATAAATTTATAAAGGAAAGAATAGACTTTTATTCAAAACTTTTTGAAATGCGAGATTATATAGATACACAATCAAGATTTTACTCTCACGGTATGAGACAGAAAATTTCAATAACTTCTGCACTTATTCATAATCCTGATCTAATTATAATAGATGAACCTCTTGTTGCCCTTGATCCTGTTTCAGCTTTCAGATTTAAAAAGCATTTGAAGGAATTGAAAGAAAAAGGGAAATCAATTTTACTTGCCACTCATTCTTTATTTTTTGCTGAGGAAATGTGTGATAGGGTGGGAATTATTTTTAAGGGTAAAATTTTTAAAGAGGATACACCTTCAAATATTAAAAAGGAAACAGAATCAGAAAATCTTGAAGAAGCTTTTATAAAAATAGTAGGTTAAAAATGTTTTAATCTGTCCCGCAGGCAGAAGTAACAAATCAAGCTTCCTTAAAAGGGTGAGAGTATCATGGACTGAGTTGGCTGGGATTTGAACCCGGGACCTTCGTGAGTTTAATTTTTTTCAGTATGATACGGGTGTTCCGTTATATGAGACAGTATAACTATCGCAATTGAATGTTACTTCTAAATAATTTGTTCCATCAGTTATTTTTACTGTTCCACTGTCAGGATATTCACAACCAGAATTTTCATTATAATGGACATTTTGAGCTAAAATCTGGAATGAGTAATTTACACCACCATACTTTACAGAATAATTCCCATTGAAGTTAATTGTGCCACCCTCCCAGGGTTTATTTGGGTCATCAGGAATGTATGAAAAATCAAAAGATGTTGACCATACAATGTTGTCCATATAATTAAAGGAAAAATCAATATGACCACCCCACTGATCCCCGGTATGATTTATATCGTAAGTAGCATTTAATTTCCAGGATATTGTTTGTCCCTGAGTAGTGACTGTGTAAGAGATATCAGTAAACTTTAAATAAAAACCTGATGTGGGGTCATTATCATCTTTATCCCTTATTATTGCTGTTCCTGTAAGTGAAAAATTAGGGTACTGATAATGACAATCAAAGGTAGCGGTTGCATTTTTACGGTATCCATCCTGGTCAAAATCACTTGTATCACCAGTAACAGTAACACATGGACTTTGTTTTATTCCAAGTTTTCCGAAAGCCATTGGTGAGGTTCCTTCAGGATCAAACATCCCAAGAACCATAACCTGGATTCCTGTGGCTACTGAAGGTGCAATACCCTGTGCAGTTTGTCTATCAAGATTTTGCTGTGGCTTAGGTTCAGTTGTCTTTTTCTTACAGGAGGTTATGATTAGAAATGAAAATATAATTATTCCAATTTTTAGAAAGTTTTTCATAATTTTTTGTTTTTTTTTAATCCGAGTTGAACGGAATTTTTATTTTATTTAATTTTTAAAAAAAAGTCAAGAATTTGTAGAGTTCAAAAAAAATGAAAAATTTTAAAAAGATAATAGATAATTTGAAAAAAAGATTAAAATATGAAAAAGAAAAAAAGTTTAAAAAATAATTATAGAGAGGAAAAATTGAGGGAAATTATCAAATTTTTTGAAAAATATGGCGACAAGGCAACAAAGGATGCTTTTGGAGTTAAGAAGGATTGCTGTATATTTATGGAAAAAGAAATTTAGGGAATCGCAAAGGTAAAATAGAATCCCTTATTCCTAAATCAAGAGCACCTATAAGGAGAAGACAAAGACTCTTTATCCTGAAATAGTTGAATTTATAAAAAGGAAAAGGTGGAAAGTGTCCCAGAATGGGGCAGGATACTTTGAAAGTGCTTCTTGATGAATTTTGTGAGGAAAGAAAAATAAAATCTCTTTCTGCATCTACTATTAAAATACCAAATCCAAGAGCAAAAATATCTTTTTATGCAAAAACGGGTAAAGTAAAGGTATATTTTCTGTGCAGCTCTTTTAAAGACAAAGTTTGGTTTTACTTATGCTTACAAATCTTTGAGAGGTGAAAATGCAAAAGATTTTATGAGAAAATGCTTATGTTGAAAGATTTAAAGAGGACTATACAAGAACATTTTGTAGGAGGCACTTATGAAGATCTTATTGAGCCAGAAAAATTCAATGTAAACCCCATAAATCTTTAAATAATTTTTCTCCCCTTCTTTTATTTTTTAAAAAAATATATTAATAATCCTTATCAGTCTAAAATGTTATGGTATTCTACATCATATTTAATTTCTTTTAAATAGTAGTTTATAATTTTAAGCCAAATTGATTTATTTGTCAAATTAAATGAGAATGTGAATTACTCTGCAACTGTAAGTAAAAAATCAATATAGAATTGGATTTAAAAATGTGAGAAAAGTTGTTGTTGAAAAAAATTTTGGATAACAAGTCAAAGATAAAAAATAAAGATATATTCTCCTGTAATTAAACTTTTATCCTGAAATAATCCTGCAGTGTTTTTTTTTAGTAATAGTCCTTTTACCTTAATTTATTTGATAAAGGCATTTTGAAAGAAATAATAGAAAAAGCAAATAAAAATTTGAAAATTATTATTCGGGAAATTAAAAAAATTTTTAAAATGAGTATTAGAGTGGTAAAATGCTCGCAGTATTAAACGCGTTTAAATCAATGCAAAGTATAACCTTCTGAAGTTCAAAAATATATTCTATTACCTCAAAATTATAATTTTTTATAAAGATTTAACAATCTCTTTAATTTTTTCCTTCTTTTATTCTTTACTTTTTCTTTTTATTCTTCCAAAGATTCTTTTATTTTTATGAATTTTTCATCATTTATATCTCTTGGAACCAAATCTCCAAGCGTGTTAAGTATTATGTCTCCACTTTGTGGTGCTATTTCTGCCCTAATCTTCTTCGCAATGTTTTCCCATGTCTCATATCCAGGGGCGGCTTGACCTCCTCCAGGCTTTATTTTCTGATGAAATTTATATGCTTCCACAAAAATATTCTGAATTTCTTTTAACTTCGCTACATTCGGTTTCCCTGCTGTTCTTTTTTCAATTTGGGTTTTAATATCATTTTTTAATGCATCTTGTTCCTTTTTAAATTTTTTAAATTTCTCTATCAATTTTGGTAAAGAAGTTGCTAAGGTTTTCCCCCCATACTTAAATTTGCCTTTTGCATCTCTCTCTATTATTCCGGTGCCAATTCCTAAGGCATATAAAAGAATTGCTTCAGTTTCCTCTTCTGTTACTAAAGGATCTTCCAACATAATATCATCTTTCCAGTCAGTATAAAACCTCATATCTGTATGAACTGGTATCCCTCCTTTTTTAGGGAAGTCCATTATATGTCTTTTATACTCATTATTCAATGTAATTAACTCCTTCAATGCAAAAAGTGGTGTGCAAAACTCCATTCCAGTGATAGCAATTTGATGTGGATCACCAAGGGCAAAGGTTATCCCTGTAGGGAAACTATCCTTAATTTCCTTTGGGGGATTCTCAGGAGCATATACTCTCAATAAACTATCAAAGGACAGGGAGTTAAGAACAGAAGGATCTATGCTACTTCTTGCAGAAGTAATTTTACCCTCATCTAATTGATAAAATGGTTTTGTAAGAAATTTAAATCTTTCTAATAATCCCTTGTATGCATTTTCTTTCCATGAATCAAAATCTTGTAGGTTTTCATCTTCGATAAGAAGTTTCGCGCTTTCGTCTGTAAAATCATATCGTAAGGTTGTTAAATATTGGTGCCTGTCTCTGGGTTGCATTTCTTCTTTAATTTTTTTATAAAGATCTGTTATATACCAATTCAGTGCATCATAAACAGAATAATTAAAAAGAATATCTTTTACTCTTTTTTCTATACTTATTTTAAATAATCCCTCTATATTTTCTTCAAATTTTTTTTGGTTTGCTTCCTTGAACGCTCCTTTTGCATTATTATTTTTGCCATATAACCCATTATAAGAGTCCTCGAAAATTTTACAGATTCCTATATATCTTTCTTTATCTTCACTTATTCCGTTTCTTAAAGCTTCTAATATCTCTTTATTTCTTAAAATCTCTTCTATTTTTTCTCTACATCTTTCTTCAATTTTTTTTGTTCTCACTTCAAGGGTGAGAGGATAATCACCTACGGCAAAACGATCTTTATCTACAAGGGTTTCCCTTGCAGTTTGTTTCCCAACTTCCTCAAAATGTTTATTGTATATTTTTTGAGATGTTTCTTCTATAAATTCAACAACTTCTGTGACACTTCTTATGTGGTTTTTAAAATGATTATAAAAATTAACAATTTCATTATTTTCAATCTGTATCACTTTATTATCTTTCCACTTCTTAAACATCCCAACAAAATCTGAACGGCATGCTTTCCAGCGCGAAATAAGAATTTTTTTTGTTTGGTCTTCTAACATCTTTATTTTTCCATCTAAATCTTTCTGTTCAGGAATTGGTAAGGTAGCCCTTGTTAAGTTTTGAATTTGTCGGTTACAAAATTCTTCAAGTTTCCTTAGCCAATCTTTTATTCCCTTAAAATCAAGTTTATGTATTTCCCTTTCAATTGTTTCCTTTAATTTATTTTTTTGTTCTTCTAAGTATTTGTTAAGTGTCTCTTGAATTCCTTGTTTATAATTTGTTAAGTTGTTTATTTCCCATTGATCAAAGTTATTCCAGTTTGCATTTTTTATATTTTCTATAACATTCCTTTTTTTGGAATTTTCAATAAGCCTTTTTTGTGTAGAAAAAATATCATCGAGTTGTGTTTTTAATGGGTTTAAAGAATCTCTAAGCTGGTCCGGCATTAAAGATTGGGTCTTAACATAGATATCTATTTCATCTAAGTTGGCTTTAAATTCCCCAAATCTCCCTTCTTTCTTAAATATATCTACAATGATTCTACTTGTTATCCTTTTTGCAATCCATTCATAAGGAAAGACAATAGTTGATATGGCTAATGAGCCATATTGAAGAGATCTTTTATTTTTATAGAGGAGATTGTGAGGTAGCCTACTTAACAGGTTATTTAAATCACTTGTTATTTGTGTCTTACCTACTGCAAAAGGATATAAAAATTCAGCAACCAATTCTTTATAATCATCAATTAAGTTTCCAGTTTTATTTCCAACAAAACATCTACTCTGTGAATTGTAGTATTGAACAAGAAGAACACCATCTAAAAATCGAGTAAACTTATCAAGTCTTTGAGGGAGGCTTCCCTTATGATAATTCATCTTAAACTCTTCAGGTTTAACCATCCACCTTTCAATTTCTACAAGTGCACCTATACTCTGCACACCACTACCCCTAGCACCGCCTGTTTCTGTGACTGTTCCATCAATAAATACTCCAAAAATCTTGGCTATATCACCAACAATGTCTCTAATTGCAAATATAGTATCAATAAGAATTCCAGAACCAGTCCCACCACCTAAGGAAGAAACTATAAAAATTAAATGAGAAGCACCTGATGTAGCAGGCTGTCCAATGGCTTCAAGAACCTGCGCATTTATCAAACTATTTATAAGAAAATCATAAATACCCTCAAAGTAGTAATAAAAAAGAAGCCTTCCATTAGCTCTAATTCTTTCAGCTTCCTGTCCCGGGAGAATAGGATCTTTATGTGTCCAGGGATTCCCATTAGGAAGAACAAGCCACCATTTCTTGAAATTTGAGTCTCCTTTCCACATTTGATTAACAACAGATTGAGGGTTTTTAAGTCCTGGAATTGTGTATCTACATCCTGCGTCAAAATCTTCACCTAAACGATCCACATCGTAATTAGGTTGAATATCAATTCCATAAAAGAAAACGTCTCTCCTCCTATTTTCTCTAAGATTTTCTTTAGCTTTCATTTTCTTTTTTAATCTAAGGACACAACTTGTCCCTATACCTCCCAGACCATAAAAAATAAATGCCATGTTTCACCTCCTTTTTTATAATTTATCATCTTTCAAATTTAAACATTCTATTTCCCACTAAAAAAATAGTTCCATCTGTAAGTTCTGTCCATCTTTTTTTATCAATAGGGTTATTATTAATTAAAACTTCAGATTTAAGTGGTTTTATAAAAACTTGTCTCCCTCGGTTAATCATCAATACAAAGGCTCTTCTATCTAAATTTGGCACATTAAGGTTTTGAGATATTATTACTTTATTTGAGTAAAATCTTTGTCCGTTCCTTATCTTGTATCTCAAAATTTCTTGACCTGTTTGATATATTTCAACAATATCCTCATTTTCAAATCTTGGAATTAAAATTAACCATAAAGTTATTAAAAGGATCAGAAAAATTGGTAATGTCACTTTCAAAATTTTTAAAATAAAAGGTTTAGTTGGCAGAATTTTTAAAGTGATTTCATAAATAAGTGGATTTAAAATAGACCCCTTTTTTGTTTCAAAACTTATATGTATCTTTCTTTCTCCCGGGGATAACTTAGGCAGATAAAGTTTAAAGTTTTGTGTCTGAACCTTTTCTTTAATTTCAAAGTTGTAAGGTTCTATTTTCCCTTCAGGTAAAATTTTTAATGAAATAGTATCATTAAAAAGTATTTCGGTTTCTGCTTCTGTTTTCAGAGAGAACTCAATTACCTTTTTATTCTGGGGGATACTGAAAAAATTTTTTTCTGAACTGATTTTTATTATCTGGAGTTTTGGAGTTATTTCCATTTCTTCTGGTTTTCTGGTATATTCCAAAATTTTCACCTGTGGTATTTCTTTTGCCATTGTATCAATTTCTCTTGGGGGCTCAATACCAAAAGAAATATAAAATAAATATGCATTTAGTTGATCCATTTTTTCTTTTCCCCAGTGCTCGCGAAGAATTCTCTGAAATTCAATCGGAGATTCATGTGATTCTGGTGGTGGTTCGTTTATCCCGTCAGTATAAACATAAATATATTTAGGCACATTAGGATACTTTGCATTTATCTCTTCCATCCTTTTTGCAAGTATATCAAACGCTCTTGACATATGAGTATACCTATGGTTAAATTGTAATTTTTCTATTTGCCAGCAAATTCTCTGAAAATCTTCAGTTGTGTTTATTTCGTCATCCCAGAATGTTCTCACATCATCACCGAATCCGCTTAAAATCACCCTATCTCCTATTTTCAAATTCTCGGGTATAAATCTTCTCAGGTCTCTTTTTACACTTTCAAAAAGACTATCTCTTAACATACTCATAGAGAGGTCAACCATAAAAACATATATTTCTTTATTATTTTCTTGTGATAGAAGATTTTTTGAGAAAAATATAGACACGATTAAATGACCGATTAAAAATTTTTTCATTTTTACCATATCAAGCTCCTTTGCTTTTCCAAAATTCTTTAAACTCAGTCAAATATTTCAAAATAAATGAGTTGTCAATAATTTCTCTTGCCCCAGGGAAAAATTTATAAATAAATGAAATCAAGTAAAAAGAAAATACCAAACCTATAAGAAGTCCAAATATCCCGCCAAAAAAATTACTTAAGGGTAAAAGTTTCCCGATTTTACCAACAAACCTCGCAATAATTATAGAAATAGATAAAACAAGAAAAAAAGTAACAACGCTAAGAATAAGATTCCACGGGAATAAGTGAATAAATAAACTATGCACAAGAAAAGAAAGGTAAATAGCAATAAGTATTCCACATACTTCAATTAAAATTCTTGGGAAACCCTCAAAAAATCCAAAAAAACCACATGCAACAATAAGTCCTATAATTATAAAATCAAAAATATTCATAAAATATATTATAATTAAATTTAATTTTAAAATTCAAATAAGTTTTGATTTTTTGAGTCAAGTAAAAATTTAAGAAGTGTCTCCTATTAGACACATCAAAATTTATTTTCTGCTTGCTTACATTAAAATGAGTTAGCATTTATGTTTGTCTACAAAAAGTAAATATTATTTTGCATCTGCTTTTTTAAATTTAGAAGCACATATCAAGGCAGTTAAGTTCATTATTATATTTTGCGTTCACATCCGCTTCTTTTTTCACGAGTGATTTAAAGGCAAGCATATCCTGGTCCTGAGTAGCCTGAATTAATCTATTCTTTACTTTTTTATAATTTTTTCCAGTCATCAAGTGTTGCGGGTTTATTAAGTATCCTTAATTTCTCAAGCGAATCTATAACTGAATTTATATCTTTACCTTTGAAAATTTCATAAACCTGATAAGCAGATGATTGATATCTGTTTAATTTTTCAAAGGCATCCTTAATTTTAACTCCAATTTCATCAACTACCCAGTATGTTATGAGTTGTGCCCATCCCTCTTTAACTTCCTCAGATGTTTCTATAAAGAATTCTGTTGGCCATGAAGAGGCACCTGGTTTTGGTAAAAGATGGGTAATCCAGTGACCTATTTCATGAAGGAGAACAACCATTCTCAAAAGATTT
>JBDRZL010000009.1 GCA_039803925.1 candidate division WOR-3 bacterium
GTAAAAATTCCTGAACCTGAACCCCTTGTAATTTTGCTCTTAGAACTGTATCTAAGGTCTGTCCTATTAGGGGAGTTATAAAAAACATAAAAATTAAACTTAATCTCATCGTTTTACCTCCTTCTTTGTTTATTATAAGGTTTTAAAAATTTTTTGTCAAGTTCTAAGTTCTAAAAATGAAAAATTATTAATTACTTTAAAACATCTGAATATTTTTTTAAAAAGGATTCAGTTATAATTGCGCAGGATTCCCCTAAGGGACAAGCACATAGCCCCTTCATTCTTTTATGAAGAACATCTATTATTTCTATTCCTTCTCCAATTTGAGTTTCTCTTTTCTCAATCTTTTCTAAAATATCATTTATTGCCCATGTTCCCTCGCGACAAGGGGTGCATTTCCCACAAGATTCCTCCTTGAAAAATTTAACTGCACTCTTTAATAATTTTAAAAGTTCTCTTTTTTTATCCTCCTTATAACCAAAAACAATTATTGCACCTGAACCCGACATAGAACCTTTTTCTATAATTGATTCAAAATCGTAGGTAATATCAATCTCATCAGGTAAAAGAGGAGGTGCAGATATTCCACCTGGTATAACCCCAAGAAGATGATAATTTTCTTTTATGCCTTCGCCTAAATCTTCAATTATTTCCCTTACAGTGATTTTTCCCTGTTCAATTTCATAAACTCCCTTTTTTTTAACAATACCACTTAAAGATATAAGCCTTGTCCCTGTGCTTTTTGGAACCCCTATTTTTGAATAATTATCCCCTCCTATTTCAATTATTATTGGTATATTAGAAAGAGTCTCAACATTGTTAATTACTGTAGGATAACCAAAAAGACCACAATTTGCAGGATAAGGTGGTTTTAACCTTGGGAAGCCCTTTTTACCTTCCATTGACTCAAGAAGTGCTGTTTCTTCACCACATATATAAGCACCTGCTCCTACAAAAATTTTTATTCTATGATTGAAGGAACTTCCTAAAATATTTTTTCCCAGAAATCCTATTTCTTCTGATTCCTTTATTGCCTTATAAATTCTATCATAAATCCACTTATATTCTTTTCTTAAATATATATATGAGACTTCAGCCTGAATTGCATAGGAGGAAATTATCATTCCCTCAATTAAAAGATAAGGTGCATAGAGTAAAATTTCTCTGTCCTTAAAAGTTCCTGGTTCTCCTTCATCAGCATTACATATCAAAAATTTTTTTTCTCCATCTTTCGGTATAAAAGACCATTTTAAACCTGTAGGAAAACCAGCTCCACCCCTTCCCCTTAATCCACTTTTTTTAACCTCCTCAATAACTTTTTCAGGTGGAATTCTATCACCTAAAACTTTTTTAAGAGATAAGAATCCACCTTTTTGTATGTATTCATCAATGTTTTCAGCATATTTTTTTTTGATCAAAAGAGTTTCAGATTTTTTCATTTAATTCTTTTATTTTTTCAATACTTAAATTTTTTAAGGGTTTAAAATCTAAAAGACCTGCAGGTGCAAAATCACATAAACCTATACATTCACATTCCTTAAAATCAAAATTTAACTTATCTTTGTTTTCCCTCAGATATTCAAGAATTTCCTCTGCACCTTCAAGTAAACAGGAAATATTTTTACAAATGTAAAGAGTTTTTTTTTCCTTTTTTTCTAAACTTAAAAAATGATAAAAAGTTAATGTTTCATAAATTAAATTTTCTTTAATGTTAAGGAATTTTGATATTTCTTTTATTTTATCCTTTGATATAAAGCCTTCTTCATCTTGAATAAAATTTAAAATTGGAATTAATGATAAAAAAGGATTATTATCGTAATATTCCAGAATTTCTTTAAACTTTTCCTTAATTGAATCACTCAATTTTAAGCTCGGGTTCGTCCCAGGTTTCAGCAGCTGTTTTTATACCTTTAAGCTTGAGTTTGAATTCATCAGGATTTGTAACATTTTCAAGAGCATCTTCAAGGGTTATAAGACCTTCCTTATATAACTTCATAATTGACTGGTCAAAAGTCTGCATCTTATATTCATAATGCCCTTCTTCAATTGCCTGCGGTATTTCTACCTGCCTTGTTTCATCCATTATGAGTTCTTTAATCCTTGGTGTGTTAATAAGAATTTCAACTGCAGGAACTCTACCTGTTCCATCTGCTCTTGGTATCAATCTCTGGGAAATAACTGCAACAAGAGTTGAAGCGAGCATAATTCTTATATGCTGATGTTGATGCGGGGGATAAAAGGAAATAATTCTGTTAATTGTTTCTGTTGCATTTAAAGTATGAAGGGTAGACATAACAAGGTGTCCTGTATCAGCTGCCTTTATAGCAGTATCCATTGTTGCCTTATCACGAATTTCCCCAATCAGTATAACATCAGGGTCCTGTCTTAATATATACTTTAAAGCTGAAGCAAAAGAATAGGTATCACTTCCTATTTCTCTTTGGGATATTATTGATTTTTCATCCTTAAATAAAAATTCAATTGGATCTTCAATTGTGATTATGTGTTTTGCTCTGTTCATGTTAATATAATTTATCATTGCTGCAAGAGTTGTGGATTTTCCGCTTCCTGTTGTTCCTGTAACAAGAATGAGTCCCCTTGGATTTAAACAAATATCTTTTATAACTGGGGGTAAATTAAGTTCTTCAAAGGTTTTTATGTTTGTAGGAATAGCTCTCATTGCAATTGCTATACTTCCCCTCTGTATGAAACAATTAACTCTGAATCTTCCAAGTCCTGGAACACCTATTGCAAAATCAAGTTCCTTCCTTGATATGAACCTTTTCTGTTGTTCTTCTGTCATTATAACCTTAACTATTTCAGTTAAATCTTTTGGAGTTAGGGGTTCCATCTTTGTTCTTATAAGTTTTCCATGAATTCTATAAATAGGGGGAAGTCCTGCTTTTAAATGGAGATCTGAAGCTTCTTCTTCTATCATTTTTTTAAGTAAAAATTTTAAATCAACAGCCATTTTAAGTTAATTCAATTTTAAATAATTTTTGCCCGTATTCCACGGGCTCACCGTTTTTAACCAATATTTCCCTCACAATACCACCTACTTCTGATTCTATTTCATTCATAATTTTCATAGCTTCAATTATACAAACAACCTGTCCAGGTTTTATATGAGTTCCAACTTCAACATATGGCTCTGCATCGGGTGCAGGGGCTCTATAAAAAGTCCCGACTATGGGTGCAGTTATATAATAAAATTTATCTTCCCTTTCTTTGATTTCTTCTTTTTCTTTTACCTCAACTTCCTCTCCTCTCGATTCAATTAATTCAATTTCCTGAAATTTTAATTTTGGTTTTTTGTATTTAACTTTCTCTTCTCTCTTTAAATGGATTTTTAAAAAAGGTTTTTTTATTTCAATCTCAGTAAGTCCTTTTTTGTCCATTAATTCTATTAATTTTTCTATCTTCTCTAAATCTTTATCCTTCATGCTCTTTCTATATATTCCCCGGTTCTTGTATCAACTTTTATTTTTTCACCAACCTTTATATAAAGTGGAACTTTTACAACAAGACCTGTTTCAAGCTTTGCAGGTTTTGAACCACCTGAAGCAGTATCTCCTCTCACACCTGGATCAGTTTCAACAACCTCAAGAACTACTGCACTCGGAAGAACTATTCCAACTGGTTTTTCATTAATATACTGAACCCTTACTTCCTGACCTTCTTTAAGATATAAAAGATAATTTTTTATCTGCTCCTTATTTAAAACAATTTCCTCATAGGTTTCAGAATCATAAAAAATGAAATTATCCCCCTCTGCATAAGAAAAAGTTGCTTCTCTTTCTCTCAATTCTACTTCTTCAAAATAATCTGCCTCTCTTAATGTTTTTTCAAGAACCTGTCCTGTCTCCACATTCTTTAATTTAGTCTTTACATGGGCTTGACCTCTTCCCATCATTATATGTTGAAAATCTATTACCTCGTAAAATTTTCCTTCTAACTTTATAACCATTCCACGT
The DNA here is from genome assembly GCA_039803925.1 of candidate division WOR-3 bacterium. Lineage (NCBI taxonomy): Bacteria > Pseudomonadati > Caldifarciminota > Caldifarciminota bacterium. The sequence goes on from JBDRZL010000009.1 coordinate 3,975, forward strand.
CTGAATTCAGGCATTTCCTATTTTATTTTTTTTAAGGACTTGAACCTTAAAGTTATTATTTTAAATTTTTTTAAGTCTTTTTGTAAAACCTGTTAGAATTTCAAGTTCTCCTTTTTTATTTATATAAGCTAAATCCTCAATCCTAACTCCACCTTTATTTTCAAGATATATTCCAGGCTCTATTGTGAAAACCATACCTTTATCAATTATTTCTTTTCCTCTTGGAGAAAGTGAAGGTTTTTCATGAATTTCAATTCCTACACCATGCCCTAAACCATGACCAAATTTTTCTCCATAACCTCTTTCAGTTATATAAGCTCTTGCCACATTATCCACATCCCTAACATTCATCCCTACTTTAATTTCTTCCTCAACTTTAAGTAAAGCATTCAGAGTTATTTCATAAATCTCTTTAAACCAGTCAGGAGGATTATTACCAACCCAGAAGGTTCTTGTCATATCCGAGTGATATCCTTTGTAAACACTTCCCATATCAATAAGGAGTATAGAATTGTTTTTAATTGTAACATTTCTTGGCTTTGCATGTGGCAAAGCTGAATTTTTACCTGAAGCGACTATTGTAGGAAAAGCAACTTGAAATCCATTTTTTTTCATCTCATATTCAATTTCCAAGGCAAGTTCAATTTCCTTTGTTTTATCTGGTTTTAAAATAGATAGTGCTTTTTTCAATACTTTTTCTGAAAATTTCTGTGCTTTTTTAATTTTTTCAATTTCCTCCTCATTTTTATAAATTCTCAAATCCAGAACAGGTGAACTTATAGGTTTTATTTTTAATTTTTTCTTTTTTAATTCTTCATATAAATCAAGGGTTAAACTCTCCTTTTCACAGAGCAGAGTTTTTCCCTCTTTTAAAAGGTCAAAAATTTCATCAAATTTCTTTATTATTACAATTTTAAAAAGCTTTGAAATTTCTTTTTTTGACTGTAACATATACCTGAAATCAGTTAAAAAATAATTTTTATTTTTTGTTATCAGAACATAACCTGAAGAACCTGTAAAACCTGTAAGATAAAACACATTCTGTAGATTGTTAATAAAAAAACCATCAGCCTCATTAAGTTCTAATAAATTCTTTAAAAAATCAACTCTCTTTTTTAAGGAGGTTAATCCACTCAATGAAACTTCTGAAATTTTTTTCTCTCGTTTCCTTTTCATCAGTTTTCTCCTTTATGGGTTTTTCCTCATATTTTTCTGGTTCAATATCCTTTTTTTCTTCTTCAAATTCCTCAAAGAGTTCTGAAACTTCCTCTGGTAATTCTGCTTCTTCAACCTTTTCTTCTTTTATTTCAAGCTTTTGCTCCTTTCCTATAATTTCTTCCTTTTTCTCCTCTTCGGTAATTTCTTTCTTTTCTTCAATAAATTTTACCTCTTCCTTTTTCTCTTCAATTAACTCTATAAGTCCCTTTTCTTCTGATTTTTCTATAATAATTTCCTCTATACTTTCAGAAGGTCTTTCAGGTTCTTTAAAAATTTCACTTAAAGGAACCTCTTCTTCAGCTCCAATTATTAATTCTTCTTTTTTTTCTATTTTTTCTTCCTTTTCAATTTCTTCTAAAAATTGAGAAGGATGTCCACTCAATTTTTCTTCTTTTTCTTCAAATATCTCCTTTATATCAAAAGTTTCAGCTTCTTTTATTATTTCTTCTTTTTCTTCCTCAAAAAAAGTTCTTTCCAGTAAAATATCTTCTTTTTTTTCAAAAATTTCAACATCAAATTTTTCCTTTAACTCAGTAGTTTCAAACTCTGATTCTTCAGTGCTTTTTTCTTCTTTTTTTATATCTTCTATACTAATAAACTTTTCTTCCTTTTTCTTTTCAAGAATATCCTCGACAAACTTAAAATCTTTTAATTCTTCCTCTTCAATAGTTTCTGTTTCTTTTTCAATTTCTTTCAAAATTTCTTTTGCTTCTTCTGGAATTTCAGGTAATTCTAATTCTGTACCTAATACTTCCTTTTCTTCAAGAATATCAAGAAGTGGTTCATCAGGAGGAGTTAAAAGTTCTTCATTAGCTATAGTTTTTTCTTCAATCACAGGTATTTCTTCTTTTAATATTTCTTCTGTCTCTATGGGTTTTTCCTCGGTCAATGTTATATCTTCTCTCAATAAATCTTCACTTTCTAAAATTTTTTCCTCACTTAAAAGTACTTCTTCTTTCAAAATTTCTTCTTTCTCTTCGATGAGTTTCTCTTCCCCTAAAAGGGTTTCTTCCTTTAAAAATTCTTCCTCTTTCAATAATTTTTCTTCACCTAAAATAGGTTCTTCTTCTAAGAATTTCTCAGTTAATTTTTCCTCTGTTATAGGGATTTCCTCCTTTAAAAGATCTTCTTCGTCAATTTTTTCTTTACTTAAAATAGGTTCTTCTTTTAAAAAATCCTCGGTTATTTCTACCTTTTCTTCAGAAAATTGAGGAACCTGAACTTTTAATTTCTCTTCAAGAGTCTTTATTTTATCTTCAACCTCTGAAGTTAAAGGGTCAAGGTCATAAAGTTTTTTATAATAATCTAAAGCCTCTTCTTCTCTTCCTAATTTTTCACAGGTTTCTGCTAAAAGTCTTAAAGCCACAAGATGATTCTCATCTATTTCTAAAACTCTTTTTAAACTTTCCCTTGCAAGTTCAAGCTCGTTTCTTTCAAGGTGAACCTTTGCTTTTATAAAATGTGCTACCTGATAATCAGGATGTATTTTTAATCCTTCTTCAAGCACAGCAAGTGCTTCATCATACATTTTTCTTTTTCTATAAGCATCAGCAAGTGCTGCAAAAGTCCTTGACTTTCTTCCTTCTTTCTCCCATTTATTAAATAACTCTTCAATTTCTTTAAATTCGCTGTTCATAATTTAATTTTAAATATAAAAGTTAAAAATTTCAAATCAAATTGAAAAAATTATTATAAGTAAAAATACAAGAATTAAAAGGGTTATATAAAAGGAAGGTTTTCTTTTGAAAAGTTTAAAAATTAATCTACCTAATAAAATAGTTAATTTTCCAATACCTTCTACAATTAAAAGGTCTATAAGACCCCTATCAAATTTTGTTGAAAAAAATTTTGAAAGGAAATTTATAATTCCGTAAACAATTTTTGAGATAAAAAAGTCATAAAAATTTAAAATTTTACTAATTCTTTCATTAAATTGGATAGGCTTTTTTAAATAAACTTTAAGAGCAAGATAAATCCCTGTTATTGATAAAAACAAGGGAAAAAATTGATATAAAATAGGATTATAAAAAGTAATTTCCTCTCCAAAATTTTTAAAATAAAATTCCTCAAAAATATTAAGACCTGTTAGAATAACAAAAATTGATAAAACTAAAAGGGACAAATTCATCACACCTTCAATTTTTTCCTGAGGATTTATCTTTAATTCTCCCTCAAAACATAATACATAACCCCTCATTATGTAAAAACTTGTTAAAAAAGCACCTATAGAAGCAAGATAAAATAAAAATAAATTTTTAAAAGAAGCATTTATTATAAGTTCTTTACTTATAAATCCGCCTGTTAAAGGAAAACCTGAAAGTGCAAGGGAACCTAAAAGAAAGGTATAGGAAGTAAAAGGATGAATTTTTCTCATTCCTCTTGTTTCAAATATATCTATCTTTTTATGAATAATATGCATAACATTTCCAGAGGATAAAAATAGAAGAGCTTTAAAAAAGGCATGGGTTAAAAGGTGAAGAAAGGCAAGAAGTGGATAGGATATGCCTATTGCAAAAAACATATAACCAATCTGAGATATTGTAGAATAAGCTAAAATTCTCTTTAAATCCCTTTCAAAAATTGCTATAATTCCTGATAATAAAAAGGTTAAAGTAGATAAAAAAATTATTATATTTAAAATTTGTGGATACAAACTTAACAGTGGGAAAATTTTTATAAGCAAAAAAACTCCTGCTGTTACCATTGTAGCTGCATGAATAAGTGCAGAAACAGGAGTTGGACCTTCCATAGCATCAGGTAACCATACATAAAAGGGAAACTGAGCTGACTTTCCACAGGCTGCCAAAATTCCGGAAATTAAAAGAAGGGGTATTAAAGGATTAGAAGGTTCTTCTAAAAGTGCACTTATCTCAAAGGTATTAAATATTTTGTAATAAATTAAAAGAAATAAAATGAAACCAAAATCCGCGAATCTCGTTATAAGAAAAGCTTTTGTCCCAGCATCTTTTGCTTCTTTTCTCCATGATTCATAGGAAATTAGTAAATAAGAACAAAGTCCAACCCCTTCCCATCCTATAAACATGAGAAGAAAATTTCCTGAATAAACTATAAGGAGCATGAAAAAAACAAATAAATTTAAAAAGGCAAAATATCTGTAAGGGGAATCATCTTTTTTCATATAACCAGTTGAATAAAGGTGAATTAAACCTGAAACAAGTGTGACCATTAAACCCATTAAAAAATTTAGTCTATCAATTAAAAAAGAAAAATTAACATCTATATCAGAAAAGGTGATAAAAGGAATGTAAAAGTATTCCCCTTCAAAACCTATGAATTTAAAATGCAAAATGAAAGAAAGGAAAACAAAAAAGGTTGCTAAAAAACCACTTTTTTTTGCGTTTTTAAACCCGAGGATACCCTGTAAAAGAGAGCCAATAAGTGGAGAAATAATAAGGAAAAGGAAAATTATTTTATATGTCATAGTTATCTTCTTCCCTTTCCTTTGTTAAATTAAGTAAAATAGAAAGTCCTATTGCTGTTTCACCTGCAATTATGGCAAGTATGTAAAGGAAAAAGGGAGCATTTTCAAAACCTTTTTTTGTTATATTCATAACAAAAAGAAGAAGTAGAGAGTTAAAAGCTATTTCAACTCCAATTAAAAAATAAACAAAACTTCTTTTGAATAGAATTATTAAAAGAGAAAGGAAAAAAGAAAAGATTACTGCAAAACTTTCAAGATTCATCCCTAATAAGCAAAAATGAACCTACAATAGCAACTAAAAGTAAAACTGAAACAAGCTCAAAACCTATGTAATCCTTTATAAGAAAATTGCTAAGTTTTTTGATGTTAAAATAAATTGTTTTTCTATCAAAATAATTTGAAATATTAAAGGAAATAAAAATAAGAATATAGGATAATATAAGATAAATAAAAAGATTAAATTTCCCTTCCCTCAAAGTTTTTTCAATTTTGATTAAGGGTAAAATAAAAACAAAAATTACAAGGATTGTCCCTATATAGAGAAAAATTATCAAAAGGCCAAATAAGGGATTATTCAAGTAAAAATATAGAATTCCTGTTATTAACGAATTTAGGAAAAAATAAAAAAGAAGACGGGATAATTTTTTAGAAATTAAAATTAAAAAGGTGGTAAGAGGTAAAAGTAAAAATAAAATTTTCATTTTTGTGGAGTTTCCTCTTTTGGAATAATAATAGCTCCACCCTTTGGATCACCCCTCCTCTCAAAAGATAACCATGCTCTCTTTGCAGGAGTTTGGGGAGGATCCAAAAGTTCATCCTTTGTAAGGACCATTCCTCTCCTTGAAGTTCCAGCGAGTTCAAAAAATTTATCCATAACAAGAGCTTCTGTAGGACAGGCTTCTACACAAAATCCACATAAAATACATCTTCCATAATCTATTTCGTAAACTCTTGCATATCTTTCAGCATGGGATATAGGATTTTCTGGATCATTTTCTTCAGCTTCAATATAAATGGCATCAGTAGGGCAAGCTCCTGCACATAACATACATCCTATGCATCTTTCAAGTCCGTTTTCCCATCTCTGCAATCTGTGTTTCCATCTTGTTCTAAAATACATTTCCTTCTTCTTTTCGGGATACTCAATTGTTTTTTTCTTTTTAAATAAATGCTTAAAAACAAGGATTAAAGGTTTTAACATTTCAGTTTAATTTTATACCCCTTAATAGATTATTTTCAAAAAGTGGATTTTCTCTTATTAAAAAAGTTTCCCTTTCTGTAAGAAGAATTGTCCCCCTTTTTTTCAATTTTCTATTTTTAATTCTCTTTAAAACTTTGGGTCTTTCAAATAAATTTTTTTCAGGAAATTTTACTGGTATTGATATGAAAAAAAACAAAAAAATAAATTTTAAAAATTTACCTAAAAACAATTATTTTCCCCCTTTTTCTTATTTTTTTACCACCTTCAATCTCCCTTGCTTCAAGAACAAAAAGGTAAAGTCCATTTGTAAGTTTTTCATCTATTTTCCATTTTATTGAATTGAAACCCTCTGAAAAAAATAATTCTTCTGTCTCAAAAATTTTTACTCCTCTCATAGTATATATTTTTAATTTAAAAACTCCCCTTTTATTGTTTTTAAATCCTATAAATACAAAATCTGAAGCAGGATTTGGATATGGAATAATATCACTAATTTTTAGTTCTGAAGTACTTTCTGTTTCAATAAATATATTTCTTGATAAACTTTTCCTGTTATGAAAAAGGTCATAGGCTGAAAGAGTTAAAATTGTTTTACCACTTGGTAGGTTTTTAACTTGATAGTTTATAAAACCTTCATTAAAGCTATTAGGTTTGTAATAAAAAAAGTCATTTAATGCTTCCTTAAAGGAACCAATTCTTAAAGCTATTGTATCCACTGCTAAATTTATACCACTTTCATCCTTTATTTCTATAAATAGGCTGAAATTTGGTGGAAGTGTATCCCCATCTTTAAGTTCCCTTCCATTCACAGAGATTTTAATTTCAGGTGGATTTAAATCAACTTTCTCTTTTTTAGAAATTTTTGCAGGTATTGAATCCCTGTAAGAAATTTCTCCCTGAGGAGAGGTATTTAAAACTGTAACTTTTAACAGATTAGAATTAATATAGGGGATGGCAAAATAAAATTTACTTTCAAGATTTTTGTTTCTTGATATTCCCTGGAAAAGAAGTTTTCCTTTTCTATAAAGAGGATATAAAATATTGTTATGAACATATAAACTTTCAATTTTTGCTGTCCCTTCAATTTTCATAATACTTATTTCAGAATTTTCTGTAAATCTAACTTTAAGAGAATCAGATTCCCCATAAAATTTAAATAGAGTATCAGAAAAATAGGAAAAATGTATCGTATCAGGAATATAGAGGAAAGTTCCACTTTTTGGAGGTAAAGAATAAAAAGTAGAAGGGTCTCCAAGAAATACATAATCTTTATTTCCCATTGTTACAAGGTATGAAATAAAACCAAAGGTATGTTTTTTATAATCTGATAATTTATTAAAAAAGTTATCAATTACATACTCATTTTCACTGGGGAAAGTTAAATAGGTTGAACCAAGGGCACCTATTCCATTTTTCATGAGCCATTTTTCTCCAATTGCACCACTTGGTCTATCAAAATTCATTGTTTTACAGGAACCAAGAATAATAAAAGAGGGCTTTTTGTTATAACTTATAAAATCAATATCATCAAGCTTTAACAATTCTTCATGAGCAAGCTGATTTGGATTTCCATGTATAAAGAAAAAGAAAAATCCGGCTCCCTTTTCAATATATTTAAGCAAGTCCTTTGTAGCAGATGGTTTTCTTCCCTGAACAAAGGGATAATCAATCATATAAAAGGCGATTTTATCAATAGAATTTTTGAGTTTATTAAGAACTCTTGTTACCTGTGTTGTATGATTTATGGGATCAAAATTTCCACTTGCACCCGTTGTATCATCTGCAACACCAATTACAGTGTTTTTAAACATACTTTCAAAATTTCCAGTTTCATAGAAGATGATCCTTTCAAGAAATTCATAGAGTTCAGAAGAGCTTTTTGCAGGTATTCTTCCAATAACCATATCAGGATCAAAGGCACCTCCATCAAATTCAACAAAAAAGTTATCATAGGTATAGGGTGGGTTATTTATATCAACTCCGTAACCCCATTCGTAGGGAGGAACTAAATTAAGTGAAGCTGAACCTTCATAGTTTTTATAATCATATGTACCCTTACCTGCTAAAAGGACATAAAAAGGACGTGGATTGTAATTTATATATGTATATTTCAGATAGTTTCTTATTGCTACCGGATCTTTTATTCCAAACCCGAACTCTTCAAAAATATCATTTATGTTTACAAATTCAATTACTGGATTTACTATTTTCAATGTATCAATGTAAAAGTTTTCTTTTCTGTGAAGGATAAACTTAGAAAAAATATTTTTAAATTCCTTAGGAGCTATAATAAGCATATCAGCACCTGAAATTTTTCTTAATTCTGTTCCTTCAAATTTTTTAATTAGTGGATGAAAAGGAGTTTCAGAATACATAATCATAAAAGTATCATTTTCAATCCCTGGATTAAAAATTATTGAGTTATTAGTAAAAGAAAAATTGGTAATATTATATCCATTATAAGGATTTAAAATTTTAAATAATTTCCCTTTTTTCCTAAATGTGCCATTAAAGGAAATGTCTTTTTCATTTGTGGGAGGAAAATAGAATTCAAAATTATCCCTTAAATTTTTAAGTTCTGAATTGTATTTAAGTTCAAGATAATCAACATTTATTGTTCCCTGAATTTTAACTTTAAATAGGGGGTTTAGATTCAGAAGGGTTTTTATTTTTATCTCTTCTCCATAGGGTGCTGAGGGTGGATAATAATTTTTCTGGAATATTACATTATTATTCATAAAAAGTTTTAAAAGGTAAGGAGGCTGATTTATACTTTCCCTTTCCCTTATAACAAGACTGAATTTTAAATTTGCAGTTTCAGGTAAGGGATTTTTAAATTTTAAAAGATTGAAAATTAAAGAATCATTCTTTAAAGTTTCCCCAACCCATCTTAAACCTGCTCTTGCAAGATTTATAAAGTTATTTTCATGTCTTGTAACACTAATCCCTTTTTCAATTTTTAAGTTATATAAGGGTGAACCATCAATTGATTCCATAAATTTTCCTGAATCACCTTCAAAGGAAATAAAATATATAGAGGCATCTTGATATGGATTAAAGTAATATTCAATTTTTCCATTATTTACTCTATAACCTGTTCCGGTAAAGGCAAAGAAAAATAGTGTGTCCTTTTCATCAAAAATATTTTCTTCAGCTCTATCTATAAATAAAAAAGGAACTTTTTGGGGAGTTATTTCAGCTGAATCAGGTGAATCACTTAATGCTTTTAATCTTGTAAAGATTGCTATTTTTTTAATATCAAGATTTTCCGGAGAAATATTTAGATTATTTTTTATATCTTCGTAAGTTAGATAGTATATTCCATTTTGGTTTATAATAATTTTTAACCATAGGTTTGTTTTTTCAAAAAAATTATTTATTTTACTTTGCAAGGGTAAAAATTCTTTTTCTGTTGTCTTAAAAAGAACTTTTTTATAAAAATCTTTTATTTTTTTATCTTCAGGAATTTCCCTTGTTTTTAATTTACTTTTAACCTTTTCTTTTAAAATAATCTCAATTTCCTTTATTATCTCTATACCTTCTTCTTTTATTCTTACAGGAAATAGTATAATTGAAAGGATAGGTTTATATCTTATAAAGGATAAGCCCTTATTTAAAATTATATTATCTGGAAAGGGGATTTTATAGTCCTTTTTTAATTCCTTTAATGAAAGTCCATCCTCCTTTATTTCTTTTACCCTCTCAATTTCATAATTACCTTTTATTATTTCCTTACTTATTATTCTGTAATCCACTTCATATTCAAATTCAGGATTCACCTCAATAGGAACTAAGTAAGAGGGTAAATCGGGTAAACCTGGTTCAAATTTTTCTACCCTTTTTCCACTAAATCTTATAATATTTTCTAATGTTTCAGCTTTAACTAAAGGCCTGTAAGTTATCTTTATCTCTAAATTGAGTAAAAGTATAAAAATCATTCTTCAAGGGGAATAGCTTCTTCTATTAAAAGAATTGGAATATCATCTTCTATTTTGTATTTTAATTTACAATTTTTACATATTAAAACATTTTCCTCTTCTTTATAAATTAAATCACCTTTGCATTTTGGACAAGCAATTATATCAAGAAGTTCCTTATCCAGTGCCATATTTTTCCTCCTTTTACCTTTCTATTGTAAACTAAATTTAGAATAATTTACAATATTTATATGTTTTTTATTGATGATTACAGAAGTTTTTTTAAGAATATTTTAAATTTTAAAAAAGAAAGATTTTTCTTTTTTACCTTTGAAGAACCTTTCCTTTTATCAAGAGCCATTCTTTCTCTTATGAGTATTATGGAAATTGAGAAAAAAAGGGTTTTTATTGGGCGAGAATTTAATATTAATGAGATTAGAAAAGAAGAGAAAAATATATCTATTTTTAAAAAGGAGAAGTTTTTAAATGTTATTTACGATGCTGAAGATATTAAATTTAATAAAAATTTCTTTGATGTTGAAACTGAATCTCCTTTTGTTTTTGTATTCAGTGATAGAAAGAATTTTGAAAAGAACAGGGTTTTAAGCGAAGTTGAAAAAGGAATCTATGTTCATTTTCCAAGAGTTGATATTGAGACTGCTTTTAAATGGTTTAAAAAAGAAATAAAATTGAGGGGTAAAAATGTTTCTGATTTATTATTAATGTCAATAGTAAAAGAAAGGGTGGGAGAACTTACAAAGCTTAATAATTTAGTTAATCTTGTAGAACTTGGTGCAAATGTTGAAGAATTTTTGAAAAAAGAAGAAAAGGAGCTAAGGAATTACGATTCTCAAGCAGTAATTAATATTGTCATTTCACTTATCAGAAAGGGTGTAATTCCCCATGAATATATTTGGAAAGTTTATGAACCTTTGCTTTATAATAGAAGAGTTAACTATGACTTTGAACTGGAAATGAAACAAATTTTAAGGAGGATTTATGAAAAAAGAAATAAATATTGAAGAAATAAAAAAACTTGAAATAAAGAGAAGGGAATTTCTTGAGAAGATGCGAAAATTGAAGGAGAAGGAAAAGGAAACAAAACCCCATATATTCAAAAAGGTTTTTGGAGAATATGAAGAAAAATTAAAAAAAATTGAGGAGGAACTGGAAAAAAGAAAAGATGCTATAAAAGAATACTTAGAATCACTATATACAACAAGAAAGGAAGTGGAAAAAGTCAAATTGAAAATCGAGGATGAAATTGAAGAAATTAAACTCAGATATTCCATAGGCGAATATGATGAGGGAAAATATAAGTCCTTGATGGATGAGAAAAATTCGGAATTAAAAAGGATTAAAGAAAAATTTATAGCAGTTGAAAAAGAAATTAATGAAATTGCTTCTCTACTTAAAAAAGAAGAAAAACCTAAAGAGAAAGTTGAGGAAGAAATTGAGGTGGAGGCGGAAACGGAAGAAATTACAGAACTTGAAGAAGCTCTTGAAAATGAATTAAAAGTTGCTGAGAAGACAGAAACTGATGTAGAAGAGGAATTAATGGAAATAGAAGAAATTCTTGAGGAAGTTGAGGCTGAAAAATCTGAGGAAAAAGAAGCTTATGAGGTAAGTGTTAATGAAAAATTGCTTGAAGATCTCGGTAAGGAAAGTAAAACTGAGGAAAGGGGGGAAGTTATATGTAAAAAGTGTGGTTATAAGAATTCTCCTGATTCCTGGTTTTGTGAAAATTGCGGAGCCGAGCTTATAATTGAACTTGAATAAAAAATTTAAAGGATGAGAATATATTATTTTTTAATAACTTTTATTTTTATTTCCTGTTACTTTTCAAGAGAGAAAGAAGATCCTCTCTTTTTATACATGTTATATTCAAGTAAGGTGGAAAAGGGAGAATATAAAGAGGCACGGAAACTTATTGAAAGGCTTTTAAAGATAAAGAAAGAAAGAGAATATTTTAGGGATTACATTTTTTTACTTTACAATATAAAGGATTATAATAAACTAAAAAAAGTTTTCTTTGAATTTGAAAAAAATTTTGAGCTTGATTCTACCCTTACCTATCCTTTTCTTTCAGCCTGTATTTTTACAAGAGATTTCAAAAATTTTGAAAAATATCAAAAGAAATTCAGAGAGAAGTTTAATAAGGATAAAGATCTTTTATATTTAATTTCTGTGTTATATCAAGCTGTAGGTGATTTTGATAAGGCAATATCCCTTTTAGATGAACTTATTAAAAATGATTCTTTAAACAGTAAAAAATATCTAATTGATAAGGCAAGAGTTTTATCAATGAAAAGAGATTATAAGTCTGCATTATCTATAATAAATAAATTGGAAGAAAGTGAAATTTTTCCTGAACTTTTGATTGAAAAGGCAATCTGTTTGGAAGGTTTGAATGATTATAGAGAAGCTTTGAAAATTTATAGAAAATTACTTTTAAGTAAAAAAATAGCAAGTCAGAATTTATTGAAAAAGGTTTTGAATTTATCAATTTTTTTAGGCAATTATGAACTGGCTGATACTCTCCTAAAGGGGAAAATAGATAGTTTTTTCTATGATGTTGATTTTATTCATCAGTATGGATTTATAAAATATATGAAAAATGAATTTAAGGAAGCTATGAAGTATTTTTCAATTGCCTTGAGTTTAAATAATAGGGATGATTTAGCCCATTATTATCTTTCAAGAATATTTTACAGAGAAAAGTTAATGGACAAGGCTTTTTATCATATAAAAAAGGCAATAGAAATAAATCCTAAAAATTATGAGTATTATATTTATTACTCATTTCTTTTAATAAGTGAAAGAAAATTAAAAGAAGCAGAAGATTTGCTTAAAGAAATACCTGATAAGAATAATGCTTCTTACTTTTATTTAACTGGATTTCTTGAAAAACAGAAGAGAAATTATAAAAGGGCTTTATTTTTTTATGAAAAATCATTAAAACTTGATTCTCTTGATGCAAAAAAGTGGTTTGAAGCAGGTGCTCTTTATGAGGAAATAAACGATATAAAAAAAGCTGAAAAAGCCTTCAGAAAATCTGTTAAACTTGATAGCACTCTTTCAGAATCTTACAATTACTGGGGTTATATGTTAGCAGAAAGGGGTTTAAAGCTTGATACAGCAAAGATACTTGTTGAGAAAGCATTAGAGTTTGAACCTGATAACGGTTACTATCTTGATTCAATGGGTTGGGTTTATTATATGATGGGGAAGTATGATTCTGCTTTTGTTTATTTAAAAAGAGCAGTGGAATTTGTTCCTGATGATCCTGTTATTGTTGAACATCTTGGAGATGTTTATTTAAAACTAAATCAAATTGATAAGGCTATAAATTACTGGCAGGAGGCTTTAAAACTTGAACCACTTAATAAAAATCTCAAAAAAAAGATTGAAAAATATAAAAACTCAGGTATTTGAAGCTTTTAGTCGGTATTACCGGTAATATATCATCAGGTAAAAGCACTTTCTGTGAACTTTTAAAGGAAAAGGGCGTTTTTATTATTGATGCAGATAAAATTGGTCATAAAATAATTGAAGAAAAAAAAGAAAAAATAAAGAAAATTTTTGGTGATTATTTGGGAAGAAGAGAAATTGCAGAAATAATTTTTAAGGATGAGGAAAAAAAGAGAGAGTATGAAAGGTGGATTCATAGGGAGATTATGAGAGAAGTGAAAAAAATAATAAATGAAGGGAAGGAAGGGTATTATTTTGTTGAAGGTGCTCTTATCTTTGAAGCAGGTGTTGATAAATTTATGGATTTTGTTATATTTTTAAAGGCAAGGGAAGAGGTTTTAATTGAAAGGGCAAAGAAAAAGGGGATTAGTGAAGATATGATAAGAAAAATTATAGAATCTCAAAATAAGTTAAAGGATAAAGAAGAAAGAGCAAATTTTGTTATTGAAAATGAAAATGATATTTTTGAACTTAAAAAAAAGGCAGAGGAAATTTTTATCAAAATTAAAAATTTTACTCCGAAATTTTTATGTGACTCAACCTGTTTAAGGGAATCAAGATGGTTAAGACTATTGGGCTTTGATACAGTTAATGCAAAATTTTTAAAAGATTTTAAAAAGGGTATATTTGAAGAAAAAAGGTTTTTGCTTACAAGAAAAAAAGGAGGGTATCTTTTTCCTGAATGGAAAATTTTTAAAGTTCCAGAAGGAAAATTTAATATAAGAATGAAAAGGATAATAGATTTTTTTGGTTTAAAGGATAAAATTTCTATTTTTTCAAGATGTCCTTTGTGCAATAATCCTATCGAGGAAATAGAAAAAAGTAAAGTAAAAAACAGGGTTCCATACTATACTTATAAGACCCAGGAAAAATTTTATATATGTTCTAACTGTGAAAAAATATACTGGAAGGGTTCACATTATTTTTATTTTGAAAATCATATAAAAGATCTGATTAAATGAAAAAAATTTTGGTTTTTTTAATTTTATTTTCCTGTGCTAAAAGAGAATACATTAAAGGGGAAGTTAAAAAATATTATATTCAAAAGAAAAAAAAAGTTAAATCTTATGAACCTTTTTTAAGAATATTACTTTATGAGAATGAGAATCCCCTTTATATTTCAGGGACAGGTATTTATTATGCTGTAGATTCTCAAGGTAAAAGATATAAATTTTTTGCAGATAATATTTTAAAAATTGAGAAAAAATCAGAGGAGCCTCTTTTATACCTTGATGGTAAAAAAACAAATCTTTCTCTTCCTCTTGTTTTTTATACAGATGAAAATTATTTTTTAAAAATTCAAGGAAAAAGGTATAGAGGGAAAATAGAAATTGACGAGTATTTAAGGGTTATAAACCTTGTTAAAGTGGAAGATTATCTAAGATCAGTTGTTCCTCTTGAAATAGGTAGTCCCTTTCTTTCAAATTTTGAAGCACTAAAAGCTCAGGCTGTTTGTGCAAGAAGTTATGCTATGAGAAAATATTTAGAAAAGAAGGAGAGTTTTTTTCATCTTTACGCAGATATAAAGGATCAGGTATATGGTGGTAAAGATAAGGAAAATGAAATAACAGATCTTGCAATTCAGATGACAAGGGGTGAAGTTCTTATGTATGAAAATGAAGTTGCTTTAACTTTATTTCACTCTACCTGTGGGGGCACTACTTCTTATTATGATGAAGCTTTCCCAAATGAAAGTTTTATTCCCTATTTAAAATCAGTAAGATGTAACTTTCAGGGTAAGGATTTATGCTCTAATTCTCCTTATTACAGGTGGAAGAAAGAGTTTTCTATTAGTGATTTTATGGAAAACCTCGCAGGGAATATTTCAAATCTTTTAGGGATTTCTCTTTCAGGAAGAGATATTATTGATTTCAGTATTTCAGATAGATCTTCTACAGGAAGAGTAAGGGAAGTTAAGGTAAAAACCAAAAAAGGCACTTTTACCTTTAAAGGCTATGATATAAGGAAATTGTTGAAAAAGGATGGTTTTTTACCTTCAAATTTTTTCTTTTTAAAAAATCAGGGTAATAGAGTTATAATAATAGGTAGAGGTTTTGGACATGGAGTTGGATTGTGTCAATACGGTGCTTTATCACTTGCTAAAAAAGGAGTAGGTTATGACCGTATTCTCAAATTTTATTATCAGGGTACAAAAATTCAAAAGATTTATTAAAGAAAATAAAAAGGATTCTTTTTTAATAGGTCTTTCTTTTTTATTTTTATTTTTATCTTTGTTTACTTCAAAGATAAACTTAGCGCTTTCAAATATTATTTCAATCATAATTCTTTTCCTGCTGTCTCTTCTTATTTTTTTAATATTCTCACCTTTTTCTTTTGGAATTAAAAGAATTACTTTTAAATTTTTTTTGTTTTCCCTTTTTAATTTTTTTTCCTTCTTATACGCTTTTTATTTTTCTTATTTTTCCTTTTTGTTTATTCTCTTATTTTTTGATTCTCCCTATTCTATTTTGTTTTTCTCCTTGTTTCCATCTTATATAATTTTTAATTACTCTCCGAATTTACTTCTTATTTTTCCCTTGTATGTTCTTTTAATATTCTTTTTATCATTTTTTGAAAAAAGAAAAAGCAAGGAATTGTATGAAGAAATTGATAAAATCTCTTCAAAGCTAAGGCTTTTTGAAATTGAAAAGGTTCCAAAAGAGAAAGTTATAAAAGAATTAAAATTTCCTCTGTATCCTGAAAAGCCTGCTCCTCTTTTCAAGTTTGCTTTAAATCATCTAAAGGAAGTATATAAGGATATTATTTTTCCGAATTCCTTAGCTTTTTTATTTTATGACTCTGCAGCTCAAGGATTCAGGATTGAAGCTTCTTTTTCAAGAAAAAAATTTTTTAAAAACAAGGGAGTTATTCCCCTTTATTCACCTTTAATAAAACTTGCAACTCAGAGAAATGAAAGGGTGTATTTTCCAGAGTTTACAGGTTCTGGTTATGATACCTTATTTTATGAATCAGATATAAAACTTGGTTCTGTTTGTATTGTCCCTGTTTTTTCAGAGGGTGATCTTTATGGATTTATTTATGCTGATAAGGAGGAAATAAGAGGGTTTTCAGAGAAAGACCTTGATTTTCTTGATTATCTTTCAAAGGAGATAAGTCTCTTTTTGAAATTTTTTATTTCCCTAAAGGATGAACATTTACTTGCAACAAGGTTTAGAGCTCTATTTGAGCTTGCTAAGGATACAGCTGGAAAGCTCCGTTTAAAGGAAGTAGCAGAAAAGATTATTCATGTTGCTGAAATTTTGAAAAATAGTGATATTATATGTCTTTTTGAAAAAAAATCAGAAGAAATAAGATGTATAGCAATAAACGAGGAGAAGGAATGGATAAAGGTTGGTTCAAAATTTGTTCATTCGGAGGATTCAATAATTTCCCTTTTATTTAAAAGTGGGTTCCCTGTTTATACAGGAAGGATAAAGAGTTCTGTTCCCGTGATTGGTAAAATTAATCCTGATATAAAGTCTATTCTTGCTTTTCCTATAAGGGTTGAGGGTAAGTTGAATTTTGCTCTTTCGCTTTTTTCAAAGTATCCTGATTATTATGATGATAAGGATAAGGAAATTTTTGAATTTTTAGTTCAGCAGGCTCAGATTTCACTTGAAAAGGCAATTTTATTTGAGAAAACTCTTGAACTTGCCATAAGAGATTCCTTAACAGGTCTCTTTAATCACAGAATTTTTCAGGAAAAAGTATCAGAATATGTTAAAAGAAATCTACCTTTTACTTTAATTCTTATTGATGTTGATCATTTTAAGAAAATAAATGATACCTATGGACACCCCTTTGGAGATAAAGTTCTTGTTAAAATTGCAGAAATTTTAAAGGAGGAATCTGAAAGGATAGGATTGGCAGCAAGGTATGGTGGAGAGGAATTTGCTTTAATTATTGAGGGTTCAAAAGAATATGCCCAATACAGGGCTGAAGAAATAAGAAGAAAGATAGAAAAGGAAGAGTTTTATACTGATGATGGTGAAAGAGTATATGTTACAATAAGTATTGGTCTTGCTTCTTTTCCACTTGATGCAAAGGAAAGGACTTCATTAGTTGAAAGGGCGGATAGAGCTCTATATATAGCAAAGAGAAGCGGGAGGAATAGAGTAATATCTTGGGCACAAGAAGAGATGGGACTATTTTAGATTTTTTTTATAAAATCTTCTAAAAAATGAGTATCAAAATTTCCTTCAATAAATTCTCTACTTTCAATTATTTTTTTGTGCAGGGGAATGGTAGTTTTAATTCCATCAATTATTGTTTCCTCAAGTGCCCTTTTTAGTCTTCTTATTGCATATTCTCTTTTCCTTTCATGTACTATAAGTTTTACAATCAAAGAGTCATAATAGGGCTTAACTTCATAACCTGCATATATAAAAGAATCCACTCTTACTCCGGGTCCACCAGGGAGATGAAGAGTTTTTATTTTACCAGGTGAAGGCATAAATCCCCTTTCAGGATCTTCTGCATTAATTCTTACTTCAATTGCGTGTCCCCTCATTTCTATAGTTTTTTCATCAAAATTAAGATTTCCATTTTCTTCAAGTAAAATCTGCTCTTTTATTAAGTCAATACCTGTTATGAATTCTGTTACCGGATGCTCTACCTGTATCCTTGTATTCATTTCAATGAAATATAAATTTTTATCACTATCCATAAGAAATTCAAGGGTTCCTGCTGATTTATAATTTATTGCTTTTGCTCCCTTTTTAGCATAGTCCATCAATCTTTTTCTTAATTTTTCATCAATTGAAGGGGAGGGTGCCTCTTCAAGAATTTTTTGATGTTTCCTTTGTATAGTGCATTCTCTTTCAAAAAGCGTTAAAATTTTTCCCTTTCCATCACCAAGAACCTGAACTTCAATGTGTTTCGGTTTTTCTATAAATTTTTCTATGTACAATCTTTTATCACCAAAAGCAGCTTGAGCCTCAGCCTGAGCGGTTTTAAAACTTATTTCAAAATCTCTTTCGTTTCTAACAATTCTCATTCCCTTTCCTCCTCCCCCTGCTGCAGCTTTTAAAATTAGAGGGTAACCTATTTCTCTTGCTATTTCTATTCCTTCATCAATATTTTCAATAACACCTTCTGAACCGGGAATTACAGGGACACCTGCTTCTTTCATTATTTTCCTTGCTATTGCTTTATCTCCCATTTTAGATATGTGTTCTGGTTCAGGACCTATAAATATAAAACCAGAAGATTTAACTATTTCTGCAAATTCAGCATTTTCTGCTAAAAATCCGTAGCCAGGGTGAATTGCATCACAACCTGTGATTTCTGCTGCTGAAATTATTCTTGGAATATTTAAATAACTTTCAGAAGATGGGGGAGGACCAATACAAACCGATTGATCTGCAAGGAAAACATGCAGTGAATCTTTATCTGCTTCTGAATAAACAGCAACTGATTCTATACCAAGTTCTTTACAGGCATAAATTATTCTAACTGCAATTTCACCTCTATTTGCTATTAAAATTCTTTTTATTTTCATTCCTCAATTATCAATTTTATATAATCCTTACTTTCAGATGTTTCAAGAACAAGTATATAAAAACCTGGTTTTAATTTTTTACCCTTTTCATTTATTAAATCAATCTTTTCCTTATATCTTCCAAGGGGTAAAGTAAAATAACTCTTTTCGAAAACTTTTTTACCTGATGGGGTAAATATTTTAATAGAAAGAGGTGTTAAAGCTTCATTCACTATGTATTCAATTTTAATTTCCTTTCCTTTTACAGGGTTGGGATATAGAGAAATTATTCTTGATTTTTCACCTTCTTTTGATGGAACCTTTATTTTTTCAAAATTAAGAGCTGAGAGGGCATTAGGAACACCATAACCGTAAATATTATCAGGATTAAGATATTTTGAAGAAGTTTTAATAATTGCCTCGTATAGTTTTTTGGCTGACCAGTCAGGATGAGCTGATAGGATTGATGCGGCAAAACCTGACATTAAAGCTGTTGAAACAGATGTTCCCTGTGATTCAGAGTAAGAATAAATTGAATCACCTTGAGATGTGATTTCTAAAAAAGGAGCAATACTTTTAAAGGGAGAAACAATATCAGGTTTAATTCTTCCATCAGCACTTGGTCCATAAGCAGAACCTCTCCATATTTTCCCATCAATTTTTATTCCTCCTACTGTTATAACTGAATCAGCATCACCTGGAGCAACAATTGTTGTATCAGCTTTTGTTGTATCAGAATGTGAAACATTTCCAGCTGCTGTAAAAACAAGTATTCCCTTTGAAAGAGCTTTTGAAGCTGCTCTTGAAGATATTGCAGTTTTACCGTCCATATCCTTTTTTGAATAAAAGTCAATATATCCAAGGGAAGAGGAAACAATTTTTGCACCAAATCTCTTTGAAAGTTCAAGGGCTTCTACCCAAAAATCTTCTTCAATTATGTTTTCAAAATTACCCCCTTCAAGGGTGTTGGTTCTTTCTGTTTTAAAAAGTAAAAAATCTGCGCCAGGTGCTGTTCCTATAAGTTTACCAGGTGCAAAACCACTTATTATTCCAAGCATCCTTGTTCCATGATATATTCCTGAAAGTGGGTCAGTAAAATCTGTTAAGGGGTCAATATTTACATTTTTATCACCTCTTCTCCTATAAATAAGGAAATTTTCATAACTATTTATATCGTCAACAAAATATTCAAAGGTTGAATCAATGGCACCTTGTGAATAAAAATAAATTATTCCATTTTTTGAATAATAGATTCTATTCTGATGATAAATGGGAGACTTTATGAAAAAACCTGTATCAATTATTTTTCTTTCAATCAAATTTACATTTCCAACAAACTTCAATTCATAGAGTGTATCTGTGATGTTACCTGATATAAGAATAATTTTTAATGTATCATTTTTTACAAAAAGTGAAGCAGAATGTCCCCTTGAGATTAATGTATCTTTAATAACATTATAAAGGGTATCTAAAAACATTATTCCTATTAGAGGATTTTCGAGTCCTTTTTCATATAAAACTAAAAGAGTATCATTTATTTTATTAATAGAAAAATTAAGTATTTCTTTGTTTCTTGAAAAAATTATGTTTCCATTTAGATCAGTAATATTTATTGAATGAGAATCAGTGTATATAACATTTATCTTATTTTTTAAATTGAAAATTTCAAGTTCATAAATAAATGGATTCTGTAAAATAATTTTTGTTGAATCTTCCCTTAACAATTTATTTAAAAATTTTATGTAAATTGCATCGTAATTTTGAAAGGATAATTTACTTACAAGATATATTTTACCATTTAAATAAAGTGATGAAGGTAAAAGATTTATAGTGTCAGGACTTAAAAGTTTTGGCTCATTTGAAGGTATAAAGAAACCATTTGTGAATAAGCTTCCATATATTTTCCATTTATTTTTTATATTATCCCTTTCATTAAGAAAATTATAAAAAATATATACAGTATCAGGATTTCCTGTTAATGTAGTTTTACCAATATAACCAATTGCTCTTATATGAGGGATTCTGTATCTTTGACTATTATATAAAAGAAAAAGAGAATCACCGCTGTTAAAATCATAGGAAAATTTAACCCTTTTTCCTTCCCTTATATGAAGAAGAGCTGGATGATTAAGATCAAAACCTGTGTCAAATAAACTTATTGTTACATTTTGTCCTATAAACCCTTTTTTGTGGACCTCTGGAATTTTTAAAAAATTTAAGGCTTCATAAGAATCCCCGTAATCTGAGGGAGAAAAAGACATAGGTTTAATTTCAGTAAATTTTTTCCCTTTAAGAACAATTTTATGATCCTTTATAAGGTTTAAAAGTTTTTTAGATTTAATCAAATACTTTGGAAAGTAACCTGATATATAATTTTCCCATCTTGAAATTGCTCTTAATCTAAATCCCTGATTTTCAAGTAAACTCGTTATTCTTGAAAGGCTTTTTGAGTTTATCCATAGATTCAAGTATCCTTTACTTTCAAGACTTTCTCTTATATTTTGATTTAAAAAAAAGATTAAAAGAAAAATCATTTTAACCTCCCTATGGTTTTCAAAAATAGTGCATAACCTTCAGTTTCATTTTTTAAAAGTTCAAGAACTTTTTTTGCATTTTTATAATGTGGGTTAATTGAAAGGGCATTTTCAAGTTCTATTTGGGCTTCCTCAAATAGTGTTTTAATCTTAAAAAAAATTGCAAGGGCAAGATTGAATCTAACATCTGCATATTCAGGGTGTTCCTCTCTTATTTCCTTTAATTTTAAAATATAGTCATCAATTATTTGTTTTAAATTTTCCTTATCAGAGTATTTTGAAAGAATAGTAAATTCTTCAAGAATCTCGTGAACATCATGGGGCTTTAAAATGTTAAAAAATTCATCAAAGAGTTTTTTAGCTTCAATTACTTCACCTTTTTCAAGTAAATTTAAACCTTTTTTAAATTTTTCATTTTTAAATCTCGGGTCAAGAATTTCCGCACTTTTAAAGGAGAGAATTATTGTTTTAAAAGGAATTGTGGTTCCAGAATTTAAAACAAGCTCTAAAAGGGAAAGACCCATCTCAAAGTGGGCTTCAGCATAAGAGGGATTCTGTTCCAAGGCTCTTTTTAAATAGGATACACTTCTTGTATATTCTTTCATGAATCTATAAGTTCTTGCAGCCCAGAGTAAGTAATTGGGATATTCTTTATCCTGTAAAGCCTTTTCAAAAAATAAACTTGATTTTTCGTATTCCTTTAAATAAAAATAAATTTTCCCAAGAACAAAATTTAAGGGAGCATAATTTTCATTTATTTTTATTTTATCCTCAAGAATTTCTCTTGCTTCTTCTAAAAGTCCCATTTTTAACATTTTTTCAGCTAAATTAATATAAATATCAAGAGGTTCATCTTTTACTTTTTCCTTTAAGCTAAGCCATGTTTTTATTTCATTAACTACACTCTCGTGGAAATTTTTTAAAGTTTCAAAAATTTCCTTTTCTCCTATTTCTTCATGTATCTCCATCCTTTTTACTAAAACTATTTTTCCTTCTCTTGTTACTTTTGTTAATATTTCCCTCTGAGCAGAAAGAAGACTTGTTTCTATATAGTATGTTTTTTCTCCAGCTTTTATATGTGAAGATGTTCCAAAACCTTTCATTCTGATATTCTTTTGAGTTTTTCGTATCTATCTTTGGCTAATTCATACAATTTTTTTGTGTCCTTGTAATCAGGCTTAACTTTTATTATGAATTCCCAGGATTTTATTGCCTCTTCAAGCATTTCCATTTTGTAAAATTCTATTCCCTTTTTATAATAGTATTCCAGTTCTTCCTCTGAGATAGTTAAGGTTTCCTCCTTAGGTTTTTCCTCTTTCTTTTTAACAGGTTGTTTTACTTCTTTTTTTTCTTCTTTTTTTTCTACATAAACTGGTATTTCCACTTCTTTTACTATCTCCTTTATAACAACTCTTTTTTTAAAGTCAAGAACAAATCCAAAGTAAAATTTTTTGTTATAACTCCCTATTAGAAATTTCATATTATCTTTACTAAATCCTATCCCAAATGAGAAAATTTTATTTTTGAAAATCTGTAAACCTGTATAAATTTTCACTGAATTAAAGAAGGAATTTTTTAAGTTAAAAAGGTAAGTTAATCCTCCTTTAAAACCTATTGAATCTGTTGTAAAGGATGGTTCAAGATTAATTGCAAATCCTTTTTTATGAAAAGAAATTCCTGATTGAGCAAATACACTTGTTTTGTTCTCTTTACTGTTATAAATTCCTTCTGCAAAAAAGCCAATAGATAAGAAATTAAGGGGTGCCTGGAGATAACCGATACCAGTTCCAAATCCCTCATAAGTCTTATTTAAAAATATTAATTTTCCCCTTAAAGAAAGAGAAGCTTTTTCAGCATATGTTCCTGAAGAAAAGCCAAAAAAGGTATTTCCATCAGATTCAAAGGAAAAATTTCTGTAAATAAGGGAAATAAATTTTATCTGTGTAGGAATTTCATAAAAGAATCCAAATTTTTCTTCAGGTTTTGTAAAGGAGGAAGTAATATATCGGTCAAGGAAATCAACAGGGTAAGAAACCCCTGTGGATCCCTTTAAAAGAGGCAATATAAGTAAAAAATGTATCATCTCTTTTTTATAATTAAAAAAGTTATATCATCTTCAGGTTCAGCTCCACCCTTATATTCTTTTAATTTTTTAATTAATTCTTCTTTAATTCTTTCCACTTCTTTTTCCCTTGTTAAGATTTCTGAAAGAAAGTTATAAAGTTTTTCTTCACCCAAAATTTCACCCTTTTCATTTCTAATATCCAAAAGGCCGTCAGTATAAAGGAAAAGAATATCACCACTTTCCAGTTTACCGTTTCCTTTTTGAATGAGTGATGGATACTCATCTGGTAAAATGAAGGAAAAACCAATTGGAACACCATTTGTTTTGAACCTTTCCAGTTTTTTTAAATTTGATATAAAAAGAAGAGGAGGTGTATGTCCACAGGAAGAATAAAAATAATTACCCCTTTCCTCTAAATAAAGAAGGAAAAGTGTTAGAAACATATCATCAGGTATTTTATATCTTAAAAAAGTATGGATGTTAGAGGCAAAAGCTGAAGGACTTCTTGAGGTTTTATAATTGGAATATATAAAAGATTTTGTCATTGCCATAATAAGGGAAGAGGAAGCTCCTTTTCCGGAAACATCACCAATTACACATATAACATGACTTATTGTTTTAAGCACATCCACATAATCTCCTCCTACATAAAAAGCTGGTTCATAATAGTAAGTTATATCATATTCATTAATTTCAGGTAATCTTTCAGGTAAAAGCATTTTCTGAATTTCCTGTGCCAGTTCTGCATCCCTTTTAAGCCTTTCCTTTTCTGTTAATTCCTTTCTGTATTCAATAAGTTTAATTCTCATTTCTTCCGCAGCTTTTGCAATTTTACCGAATTCATCCTTTGATACGATTTTAATATTTTCATCAAGTCTTCCTTCTCCAATTTTTCTTAAGGCTTCAATTATATAGTTTAAAGGTTTCAGGGATAAATGAGAAAAAAGGAATATCAAAAGGGTTCCTAAAATTAAAGATAAAGAGAAAATTAAAAAAGCAGATTTTCTAAAATCACTTTTAGCTTTTTCGAGAACTGAAAGAGAAAGTCCAAGATAGACTTTTCCTATATTTATACCCCCCATTATTATATCTTTTTCAAATATAAGTAAATTTTCCCTTGCTTCATAAAAAGGTAATATTTCTTTTATATTTTTATCAATATCTTCATAATCTGGAGAACCTTTTATTTTACCCTGTTTATCTACTATGTAAACAAAGGAAAGGTTTTCTTCTTTTTTTAAAGAGTAAGTTAATCTTGAAAGTTCAGCAAGGTTGTTATCAAGGATAGGTTCCTTTGCAAATCTTGCAAGAGATGAAGATAAAGAATTTCCCCTTTCTTTTATTTCTTCAATTATATATTTTTCGCCTCTTTGAGTTAGATTATCGTATATTAAATAGGAAAAGAATATGAATAAAAGAGAAAAAAGAATACTTATTTTTACTTTAAAACTCATTTTATTTAAGTTTTTCCTTCAATTTCTTATAGGCAAAGAAGAGTCTTTCTTCTCTTGTTAAAAGATTCTTTTTTTTGAGTATTTCTTTAAATTCTTTTTCGGATATTTTATTTTTTGATGGACACTCCTTTATTAATTCGCTGGGTTCAATTAATGGATTTTCAATTATTTTTTCCTCAATCCAATTTTCAAGGTTAAAGGTTTCTTCAGCTTTTTCTTCTATTTTCTCTTCAAATACTGGAATATCATATTTTTCCCTATAATCAATAAATCTGTGTAGTTCCATAATGTCAAAAATGCTTTTTATTTCAGGTTTCATACCTGTAACTATTACATTTATGTTATCTTTTTTTGAATACACACAGAATTTTAAAAGGGCTCCGTAACCTGCGCTGGAAACATAGTCGATATCTCTATAATTTATAACTATTTCTTTTTCACCTTCCCTTTTTGCCCTTTCAAGTATTTCTTTGAATTCACTAACTGTTCTTGTATCTATTTTACCTTTTAAGTTTACATAAACTCTTTTATTTTCCTTAAATATTTTTGCTTCAAAAATTTTCATATTATATTATAAATGAAAATTTAAATTTTTTTCTCTTAAATTTTATTATGAAGATTCTGATTACAGGAAAACCTGGTTCAGGTAAAACAACTCTTTTAAAAAGAATTTATGAAGAGCTTAAAAATTATGTTAAAGTAAGAGGCTTTTTTACAGGTGAGATAAGGGAAAAGGGCGAAAGAATCGGTTTTTTTATAGAAAACTTTGAAGGTAAAAGGAAAATTTTTGCCCATAAGGATTTTGATTTTCCTTTGAAGGTTTCAAAATATGGAGTTAATATTAATGCACTTCTTAAAATAGGTCTTCCTGAGATAATTAAGGCTATAGAAGAAAAATCTTTTCTTATGATAGATGAAATAGGTAAAATGGAGCTTCTTTCAGAAAATTTTCAGGAACTTGTTGAAAAGGCTTTTAATTCAGGTATAGATATAATTGCCACAATTTCAATTTCTCCTCATCCCTTTATAAAGGAAATCAAAAAAAGAGAGGATGTTAAGATTTTTGAAATTAATGAAAATAAAAGAGAGTATATTTTTAAAAGGATAAAAGAAATTTGTTTCGCGGAATTAAAAATTTGATATTAAAATTAAACTCTTTTAATAACTTCTGATAGAAGTATTTCAAGTCTTTTATTTCCTTCATCAATCATTCTCTGTGTTTCCATTATAAATTTTTCTAGTCTTTTATTTCCTTCTTCAATCATTTTTTCTGTGTTTTTTCTGCTTTCTTCAATCATTTTTTCTGTGTTTTTTCTGCTTTCTTCAATCATTTTTTCTGTGTTTTTTCTGCTTTCTTCAATCATTTTTTCTGTATCTTTTTTGCTTTCATCAATCATTTTTTCTGTATCTTTTTTGCTTTCATCAATCATCCTTTGGGTTGCTTCAATCATTTTTTGAGTTGCTTCAATCATCTTTTTTGCTCTTTCATCTTCCTTTTGTATGAGTTTATTTGTAAAATAAGAAAGGATAAGGGGTTGAATTAAAGCAAGAACTCCTAAAATAAGTGCAAGAATATTCACTGTTTCAGTTGTCATATTTTAATTTTAAAATGAAGATTTATATAAAATCAAATTAAAGGAGCAGAGTTTTATACCCCTTGAGAAGATCCTTCTTTTATATCAAAAACTAAAACAAGGGATTTTGAGCTTCTTAATACATAAAGGTTATTTTTTTCTTGGGAGAATTTAAATTTTCCTTAACTGAGATACTGCTTTCAAACTTTAAAATGAATGCATATTTATATCCTAAATATGTTCCCTGATAATAAGCACCACCACCTGGATCTTGTTTTGAAAAATCAGTTGAAGAAGTCCATCCTGTTACAAAAACATTACCATATACATCTTTTGTTATTGAATAGCCTAAATCATATCTACTTTTTTCATAATAAGTAGCCCATATAAGTCCAAGGGGCGGGTCTATAACTAAATTTGATTTATAGTTATAATTTTTAACATTATAGGTAATTACCCCTTTTTTATCTATCTTATAAGAAACATAAACAGGATTTCCCTCTTTATAAGATATAATCTCTCTTTCCCCCTTATTACAAAATCGGGGAGAGGGGATTTGAACCCCTGACCTCCTGGTCCCGAACCAGGCGCGCTAACCGGTCTGCGCTACTCCCCGTCTTTTTATTTTATTATATCCTGTATAATAAATTCTCTATTTGCTTTTGTAAGGAAAATGAATTATTTTCAAGTTCAAGAAATATACTGAAACCTTTCATTTTTTCCCTTAAATTTTTATTAGCCTTTTTTTTCCCATCATTTAAAATAATGCAATAAACATTCCTTTTTTTCTTTTGGAGCCCTTTTTACGAAAATTTTTCTCTTATATGTACTAAAATAATTTGAATTTTGCAAAATTTTGTGTATTTTAAGTTACATTAAATTTATCTATAAACTCCCCTTTTTATATTATCTGTTGTTCCAAAAGTTCTTTTATGTTCTTCGAGCAATTTTTCAAAATATGAATCTACTATTTTCTGGATTTCATTTATTTCTTCTTCCTTTAAATGTTTGAATCTTCCTTGAATCTGAAAATATTCCTTTAAAGGGAGCCCCTTTGGCATATAATTTATTTTAACTTTATCACCATCTTCTACTTCATATAAGGGGAAAAATTTCGTTTCAACTGCAAGTCTTGATGCCTTTATTGTAAGTTCAGAATCCATTCTCCATCCAGGAGGGCATGGAGCAAGAACATGTATGAATCTTGTTCCTTTTATTTCTTTAGCTTTTTTTACCTTATTATAAAGGTCAAGGGGAAAGGCAACTGTTGCTGTCGCAATATAGGGAATTCTATGTGCTCTCATAATCTCAACTATATTCTTTTTAGGTCTTGGATTAGGACTTTCAAAAGGTGTTGTGGTTGTCCATGCTTTATAAGGAGTTGCCCCTGACCTCTGAATACCTGTATTCATGTAAGCCTCATTATCGTAACAAATATAAAGAATGTCTTCATTTCTTTCCGCTGCTCCAGATAATGCCTGAAGCCCAATATCAAAAGTTCCTCCATCACCTGCGAAGGCAAGGACATTTATATCAGTCTTACCTCTAATATTTAGTCCTGCTCTTATTCCGGTTGCAGTTGCTGCTGCTGTTTCAAAGGCAGTATGAAAAACTGGAACATTAAGAGAGTGGTATGGATAAGGTCCATCAATTATTGTCCAACAGCAAGCTGGAATAGTAGTAATAGTATTTTTACCCAAAGCTCTTAAAACATGCCTCATTATTATAACTGCACCACAACCCTGGCATGATAAAACACCGGGATTTAAAACTTCTTCCTGTAAAAGTTCTTTCCATTCAAAAGCCATTTTTTCCCTCCTTATAAGTTTATATTTTCTTCCTTTAATCCCCAGAAAATAATATCCTCGGAAGTTTTTCTTTTTTCTGCATCTTTTATTATCCCATAAACATCAGAAGGTGTTATATCCCTTCCTCCAAGACCTACAATATATCCAATGAGTTTTGGTTTTTTTCTTGATGTGTAAAGGGAAGACCTTATTTCATTAAAGAAAACACCACCAAGCCCAAAGGATATATTTCTATCCAGAACAATAACTTTTTTTCTTCCTTCAAGGAGTTCTCTTACTTTATGGAAGGGGAAGGGTCTTAAAACTCTTATTCTCAATACACCGATTTTTTTATTTTCATTTTTTCTTATTTCATTTACAGTATATTTAACAGTTGAGGAAATTGCTCCAGAACTCACAATTACGATTTCAGCATCATCCATCATAAATTCCTCAACAAGTCCCCATCTCCTTCCGAATTTTTCTTCAAATTCTTCACCGGCTTTTTCAATTTCATAAAGTGCCATTTCCATAGCTTTTTGAATTTTATAGCGAAATTCCATATAGGGACCTGAAGGAGAAACAACTGCACCTATTGCAAAGGGATTTTCAGTAGAAAGTGCCCAGGGCAAATTAAGAGGTGGCAAAAATTCATCCACTTCTTCCTGAGCAGGTATTTCAACTGGTTCAGCAGTATGGGACAAAATAAAGGCATCAAGAACAATCATTGTAGGAAGAAAAACTCTTTCTGAAACCTTGTAGGCAAGTATAACAGAATCAAGAACTTCTTGGTTGGATTCACAGTAAATCTGCATCCAACCTGTATCTCTCTGGGAAATTGTATCGTTCTGATCAGACCATATTGACCATGGAGCCCCAACAGCTCTATTAATTGCTGCCATGACAATTGGCAATCTATCACCTGCTGCCCAGTGTAAAAGTTCATGCATTAAAAGTAATCCCTGTGAAGAGGTTGCTGTGAAAGTTCTTGCTCCAGTTATACTTGCACCGATGCAAACAGCCATTGCTGAATGTTCTGATTCAACATTCACAAAAGTTGCATTTAATTCCTTTTTACCACACATTTCTGAGAGAAGTTCCACAACCTGAGTTTGTGGTGTTATTGGATAGGCTGATATAACCTCTACCCTTGATAACTTAACACCATAAGAAACTGCATGATTGCCATATAAAACTTTTTTTGTTTTCTTCTCAATTTTTAATTTTTCCATTTTTAATCCCCTTTCTTTTTTAAACCATCTGAATTATTCCCCTTGGACACTCTCTTGCACAAATACCACAACCTTTACAAAAATCATAATCTACAGAGGGTCTGTTATCCATCCATAATATTGACATATCAGGACAGTAAACAAAACAATTTCCACAGGAATTACAATAACCACAGGAGAAACACCTTTTTGCTTCCTTTATAGCCATTTCTTCTTGTAAAGTTTTTACTTCCTCATCAAAGGTTTGTATTCTTTCTTCTACAGATAGCTCAACAGGATGAACTGCTTTTTCTTTATCAAAGTATTCAGTGTTTATTAGCATAAAGGAAACAGTTTTTGGCGGAACCTCCCTTACATTTATATCTTCACCTTTTAGAAATCTATCAATACTTTCAGCAGCTTTTTGAGCCCAGGATTCAGCCTCAACAACTGTTGAAGGACCCTGAATAAAATCTCCACCAGCAAAAACACCTTTAACTTTCATAGCTCCTGTCTTTTTATCAGCAAAAGGCCACCCATCATCACCAAGATATTCGGAAGGTAAAGCGCTTCTATCAGCCTCCTCACCTATTGCTTTTATTACAAAATCATACTCCTCTTCATAAACTGCGCCATCAATGGGAATTGGTCTTCTTCTTCCTGAAGAATCAGGTTCTCCAAGTTGCATCTTTTGAAGAGTTAAAACTATTTTATCATTCTTCTTCTGAGCTTTTATCGGAAGAACTAAAAGATGAAATGGAATCCCATCGCTTTTTGCTTTTTCTCTTTCTTCTTCAAGAGCTGGCATTTCTGCTTCAGTTCTCCTGTAAAGTATTTCAGGATTTGCCTTAATTCTTTTTAGTGTTCTCACAACATCCATTGCTACATTACCTGCTCCTATACAGGCTACTTTTTTGCCTATGAATTTTGAGATATCTTTCCCTTCATTAACTTCCTTTAAAAAATGTAATCCTGAGAGCATTAAATCCTCACCCTCAATTTTCATTTTCTTTTCCACCCATGCTCCAATAGCAATAAAGATAGCATCAAATTTATCCCTAAGTTCATCTATGGAAAAGTCTTTTCCGAGTGCTTTATTTGTTTCAATTTTTATTCCCATTTTATAAAGCATATCAAACTCTCTATCCAAAATATCCTTAGGTAATCTGTAAGAAGGTATTCCATACCTTAATACTCCACCAGGAAGAGATTCTCTTTCATAAATTAAAACAGAGTGTCCCTTTCTCCTTAAAAAGTAAGAAGCAGCCATTCCAGCTGGTCCAGAACCTATCACTAATATCTTTTTACCTGTATCCGAAGGAATTTCCTTAACTTTATATCCCCTATTAAGGATATAATCACCTACGAATCTTTCCAATTCTCTTATTGAAATTCTTTCATCAAACCTTTTTCTGTTACATCCGATCTGGCAAAATGCAGGGCAAACTCTTCCTGTTATAGCTGGAAAGGGGTTTTTTTCAAGTAAAATATCAGCTGCTCTATCCAGGTTTTTTTCAATAATATGGAAAAAATACTGAGGAATTTTTGTACTTATAGGGCATGCTTTTGAACAAGGGGCAGCTTTATCTTCTATTACAGGTTTTAAATTTTTCCATGAACCTGTTTTTAAAACCCTTGTAGAACCAGTTGAAAGAGCAATCTCTGGTAATTCATTGATATCTTTATAAGAAATTCTTTTATCCATTTTTCACCTCCTTTATAATCCTTTTACACTTTGAAAGGCTTCTTCAGCAGCTTTAATATTTTCTTCTTTCTTAACAGAAACTTCTTCTTCTATCGCATATTTTAATTCTTCAAGCCCAAAAATTTTGCTTACCTTTGCAAGGGCTCCCAAAATTGAGGTATTCACAATTGGTTGAGTTCTTGACCCAAGCTTGTACTTAACAGCAATTTCTGTGGCATCAACTGTATAAACCTTAAAATTTCCTTTAAAATTAAAATCTTCTGGATTTTTAGGTGAATTTATTATTATTTTACCATTTTCTTTTAAACCCTCTGTAACATCTATCATTTCAAGAAGTGATGTATCAAGAATTACAATAATATCAGGGCTATATATATTACATCTTAAAAAAAGTTTTTCATCAGGATTAAAGACTCTTAAAAAAGCTGTTACAGGTGCTCCTCTACGTTCAACTCCAAACTGGGGAAAGGCAAGGGGATAGTAGCCTCCTTTAAAAGCCGCTATTGCACTTACCTTTGAAGCTACTACTGCCCCCTGACCTCCCCTCCCATGAAATCTAATTTCAATCATTTTAAAATCCCTCCTTTTTTTCAAATTTAAATCCGGATTTGAACCCTAAGGGTGAAATTTTTTAAAATTATATGATTTTATTTAATTTTTTTCAAGTTTAAATATTGATAAAGCTTTAGTTTTTCTATTATAATTTTATTCTTAATTAAAACTATATTCTTAAGGGTTCCATCCCCAAAAAATAATTTTAAAAAAAAAGTGAAAACTATTAGGTTTAAATTTTTAATTATTTTGGGAGTGTTTCTTTTTTCTGTTATTTCTCTTTTCCCTACAATACAATATTATTCAATACCAAAATCCGAACTTGAAAAAAAGCCAAAAGAAGAGATAAGAAAACTTTTAAGAAGAACTCTTTCGCTTGGACTTGACCTTATTGGTGGTATGTATCTTGTTTTAAAAGTAAATCCATCGGAAAAGGAAAAAATTAAGGAAGCAAGGGATAGAGTCCTTGAGATAATAAGAAACAGAATAGACCAGTGGGGTGTTTTTGAGCCAATTATTCAGCCTATAGGTGAAGATAGGATTATGGTTCAGTTGCCGGGTGTAATGGATAGAGATAGAGCAAGGGAAATAATTGGAAAAACGGCAGTTTTAACTTTCCATTTAGTTGAAGATATTGAAATTGCTAAGAGAGCTCTTGATAATATTGATAAATCTCTTTTAGAAATAAAGGGTGAAAATAAAAATTCACCTTTAAAACCACTTTTATTTTTATACAGGGGGGATATAGTTTTTGAAGAGATCTATCTTGATTCAATTAAAAAAATAATAAAAAGGGAGGAGGTTAAAAAATTAATTCCAAAAGATAAAATTTTTCTTTTTGGTAAATCTTTTGAGGTTGAAGGAAAAAAGTTAAGGTCAATTTTTTTGTTAAATAAAAATCCAGATGTTAAGGGTGAATATATAAAGGATGCAAGGCAATCAGTTTATCAGGGAACTGACCCGGCTCTTCAGAACACACCAGTTGTAAATATCTCCTTTGATAGAAGGGGAACAATAGATTTTGCAAGAGTTACAGGTGAGAATGTGGGAAGAAGACTTGCAATAGTTCTTGATTCAATTGTTCAATCTGCTCCAAGAATTGCCCAGAAGATACCGACAGGTAATGCCCAGATTACGGGAATTGAGTCAATGGATGAAGCCAAAGACCTTGCAGTTATTTTAAGGGCAGGTGCCTTACCAGCTCCTGTGGAAATAGAAGAAGAAAGGTCAATTGGTCCATTACTTGGAAAGGATTCAATAAGAAGGGGGGTTCAGAGTGCTATTCTTGGTGGTCTTCTTGTAATGATTTTTATGGCTATTTATTACCTGTTTGCAGGAGCCGTTGCTGATTTTGCTCTTATCTTAAATTTAATAATAATCCTCTCTCTTCTTTCCCTTTTTAAAGGAACCCTTACTTTACCTGGAATAGCAGGTCTTATTCTTACAATTGGTATGTCAGTTGATGCAAATGTTTTAATCTATGAAAGGATAAGGGAAGAATTAAGACTTGGTAAATCCTTTAAAGCTGCAGTTGATGCAGGTTTTTCAAGGGCACTTATTACAATACTTGACTCAAACCTTACAACAATCTTTTCAGCACTTGTGCTTATATGGTTTGGAACAGGTCCAATAAGAGGATTTGGTCTTGTTCTTACTCTTGGGATTGCAACCTCTTTCTTTACAGCTGTTTTTGTTGCAAGAACAATTTTTGATTACTTTGTTCTTGTTAAAAAAGTAAAAAGCTTACCTATATAAGGAGGTACTAAATGGAATTATTTAAAACACCCAATATAGATTTTCTTTCAAAAAGAAGAATATTTCTTGCAATTTCAGGTTTTCTTGTTCTTTCATCTATTTTACTTCTTTTTATTAAAGGACCCAAATACGGTATAGATTTTCTCGGTGGAACTCTACTACATATTCATACTGATAGAGATATAAGGACTTCTGATTTGAGAAATGCTCTTTCAGAGATAAACCTTGCAAGAGCTGAAATACAAGAAATAACTTTAAAGGAGCATATAATTAAATATTATGAAAATATAGAAGCAGATTCCCTTATTAAATTTCTAAATAAAAAACTTAAGCTTAATATAGAAATAGAAAGAGCAGAGAAAGTGGGTCCTAGAGTTGGATTTGAATTGAGATTAAGAGCAATTTATGCTGTTTTAATAGGAATGGTTTTGATGCTTATCTATATAGCTTTCCGATTTAATCTTCCCTTCGGGGTGAGTTCTATTATAGCTCTTTTCCATGATGTGATGATAACTCTTGGTGTTTTTGTTTTATTTTCAAGAGAAATAACTGTTCCTGTAATAGCTGCCTTTTTAACAATTGTTGGTTATTCTATAAATGATTCAATTGTAATTTCTGATAGAATAAGGGAAAATTTAAAAAAAAGACAGGGTAGATTTATTGACATTGCAAATAGAAGTTTAAATGAAACGCTTTCAAGAACAATTATAACAGGGGGAACTACACTTCTTGTTTTGATTGTCCTTTTATTCCTTGGAGGTCCACTTCTTTTTGATTTTGCTCTTGCCCTTTTAATAGGTATAATTGTTGGAACTTATTCATCAATTTTTATTGTTGCTGCACTTGTTACAGAATATGAGGAAATGAAGATGAAAAGAGCTAGAAAAAGATAAGGTATGCTTCCCTTTTTTGCTTTAGACCCTAAAAAAACAGCTTCTGAAGCAAAAAGATTGATGGAAGAGGGTAAATGGGAGAGGGGCTATTCTTTATGTAAAAAGGCTTTAAAAACTTCACCAAGAGACCCTGATCTTCTTGAGGTAAGTCTTGAACTTGCTCTTCTTTTGAAAAATTATAAAGAAGCAGTGGGTTATTTTTTACTTATAAAAAATTTACCTGATAGAAAAAAAAGAGTTCTTGAACATATGGTTTCACATTTTGGTGGTGAGGAAAAGGATAAAATATTATTAAGGGAACAAGTTTTACTTGAATTTATTTCAGAAGGTGAACTTGAAAGGATTGAAAATTTATTCCCCCTTATCCCTGAAAAAGATAAAAACCATTTTTTTGAAAAACATTCTGAAAAAGATGAATTTGTCTCTCAAGTATTTATTTATTCTCTTTTATTTTATTCAAAAAAATACATTGATGCTTCTTTAAAACTTTTTGAAATATATAAAAAATTTAAAGATAAAGAAGATTTTTTAAGAAAAGAAATTTTGAGGATTCAGAATATGGGCTTTATTAGAAAGTATGCCAGTTTCACAAATTTTCTTATAAATTATTCAGAAGGAAATGAAGATAAAGCTTTAGAATACATTGATGACCTTTTAGAGGACGAATTTTTTTTCTCTTATTTAATAAGCGAGTTTGAAAAAAGAAATCCCAAAAACCCTTATTTTAAACTTCTTTTTTCTAACCTTTTAATTCTTAAAGGGGAAAGGAAAAGAGGACTTATTTTTTTAAGAGAATCACTTAAAAATAAAGAGAACATAGATTTAAATTATGCCTATAACATTGTTAAGGATATAAAAAGGGAAAACTTAGATGATGAAGAAGTTTCTGTTGTTTCTGATATTTTAAAAGAACTTGGTAAGACAGAAGATGCAGCAGAATTTCTTAAGACAAGAGTTAAAAAAGGTGAAAGCATCATAACTTTAAGGGAAACCCTTTTAAAATCCTTTTCAGCAAGAGCTTTTAGAATTTTACTTGAAATGGAGGAAGAGAAAATTGAAGAGAATTTAAAATTTTTATACGAAAATAACCCTGATTATTTAAGTGACATCGATGTTTTGAATATATTGAAAGATTTTTCTGAAGAAAGAAATATAAGATCAGAGTTTTTTCTTTTTTCCCTTGGCTCTTCTCTTGTTAGAAATGGTGAGTATAAAGATGGAATTAATATTTTAAGGTATCTTTTGAGAAAAAATTTTAATAAAGAATTAATTTTAGAAGAATTTAAAAGGAAAAGGGACTCTCTTTTAAATATACCAGAAGGGTTACTCTTTGATGCTGAAATAAAAATGCAAGAAAAGAATGAAGAATTTTTTGATTCAATAAAAAATCTTTTGGAAAAATTTCCAAATTATTCAGATTATGCTTTGCTTTTACTTGATGAGTTAGGAGAAATACATAAAGATTTTAATCATAAAATAATTGATTTTTTAAAAAAAGAAAAGGATAAATTTTCAAAAAAATATTTTGTTGTTGAGGGATTATCCCTGATTAGAAGTAAAAATTTAAAAGAAGGAGTAATAAAACTTTATAAAGCCTATGTAGAGGGAGAAAAATTTGTAAAGGATATAGTTGAAAGAATATACAGGGATGATATACCTGAATACAATTTTTTAAAAGGAGCAATACTTCTTGAAATGGGTAAATTTGAAGAGAGTTCAAAATATTTAAAAAAAGCAATGATTGATAAAAAACTTCTTCCTGAAATTTCTAAAGTTGTTACAGAAAAGATGAAAGAAAAAAAAGACCCCAACTTAATTTTTATATATGTAAATACCCTTTTATTCTGGAACAAATTTGAGGAGGCTATAAGGTTTATAAGTATTTTAAAGGAAGAAATAAAGGATGAAAAGATGTTGAATAATGTTATTTCTCTTGAATCCATTATACTTTATAAAAGGGGTGAGAAAGATAAAGCAAGGGAAATTATTAAAATTTTATTAAAGGAAAAGAAAAAATTTGACCCCTATTTTCTTTACGAATTTCTCAAAGAAGAGGAAAAAACTGATAAGTCCCCTTTTATTTATCAAACTCTCGGTTCACTTGCTCTTTTACTTTCAAAGCCTCTTGAAGCAGTAAGATACTATTTTATGCTTGCTTTGAGTTCACCAAAACTAATAAGCAAAATAAAAGATATATATTTAACAATTGAGACAAAATTTCCCTATTTTCCTGAAATTGATTTTTATAAATTTTCATTAAATTTACTGGAAAAAGAGAAAAATAGAGATTTACTCCTTAAATTTTTTGAAGATAACCCTGAGTTAAAGGATGAATTTAAGTTTTTCTTGAACATTTATCCTGATACACAGAAAGACCCCTATCTATTATATTATTTAGCAAAACTAAATTATGAAGAGGGGAAAGAATTTGAAGAAGAATTAATAAAAAGTTATGAACTTGCATTGAATGAGAGACTCTATGATCTTTTGGAAGAGATAAAAAATTTCTCCTATGAAAGAATCAAAAATGATGAAGCAAAGGCGAAACTTTTATTTTTTATTCTTAAAAGAGAATTTAGAGATTTTAACAAATTTTTTAAACTACTTAAAGAGAAAGAGTTTATTGAAAAATTCCCAAAGGAATCCTATGATGTAATGCGTGATGCTTTTTTAAAGGGAGTAAGGGAAAAGGATTTTATTTTTACCTATGCAGATTTTCTCGCTGATAAGAGTGATAAAGGCTCAATATACCTTTATCAGGAAGCACTTGAAAAGTATCCTGAAGAAGTTGAAGAAAGAAGAAATAAATGGGAGAAATTTATACCTGAAGGAAAAGGGTTATCCCTTATTCTTTCAATAAAGTTTAGAGACTTAGAGAAATTTAAGGAAGAATTGAAAAATATAATGGAACTTAAACTTGAGGGAACTTTTTATGCAATAATAAAGGAGGGGATAAAAGTTTTTGATTACGATAGAGAGCTTTATGAGCTTATAAATACCTGTGCGCAGAGAATAAAGGATATTGACACAGAAATTTTTGTTTTAAAGGAGCTTTCAATGAAAGAAAAAAATCTTGACTACTTTAAGGATTTAATTGAAAAATTAATTGTTTTTAAAAAAGAGGAGCTCTCTTATATATGGAAGGAGTTTGTTAAGGTTATTTCTGAAAATAAAAGATTTGATATTCTTGATAATTTATGGAATAAATACTTTAAGGATGAAAAGAAAAAAGAAACTTTAGGTGAATCTTATTTTAATTTGATTTTTTTAAGGGACCCTAAAATATTTTTTAGATTTTTAAAAAGGAGGAGAAATTTTCCCTTACCCCTTTTAGAGCCTTAAAATTATACCTATGGAAGGAGGAAAGTAATGGAAATATGTCCCTTTTTGTCAAGTTCAATCTGGGAAAGGAAGGAAAACGGTGAAGAAATTTTAAAATTAAAGGAAGTTCCTTGTCAAAAAGAAAAATGTTTCCTTTTCAGGGATGGAAGATGCG
This sequence comes from candidate division WOR-3 bacterium, assembly GCA_039803925.1. Classification (NCBI taxonomy): domain Bacteria; kingdom Pseudomonadati; phylum Caldifarciminota; species Caldifarciminota bacterium. The sequence continues at coordinate 41,729 of JBDRZL010000009.1, forward strand.
GTGTTGCTTTTGATTTTAATTATACAGTTTTAAAAGAAAATATCTATGAATTTACTCTTAATGTAAATGAGAATATGAAGGCTTTATATGATCTTATAAAAGAAACAAGGGAAGAGGGAATTAAAAAATTTTTTTCAATTGAAGAAAAATTTAATACTATGCAGTTGAATCTTGCAAAAATTTTATATAAATTTTCAGAGGATATAGTTAATTACATTAAAAGTTCAAAAGAGGAAGAAAGTAAAAGGTTAGAGGATTTTAAGGTCTACTTTCATGAAATTTTAAATAATAACTATGAAAATTTTAAAAAAATTTTAGAAGAATCTGTTAAGGAAAGGAATGAATTTATGAAATATTTTGAGTCAGCCTTAACAAAAATTCTTGATTCAGAAAAACAAAAATTTGAAGAGATAACTAAATTGTCAGAAAGTAAAATATCTGAATTAATGAGTAATTTAGATAAGGAACGTGAAGTACTTAATGAACTCTTTTTAAAGATGAAAGAATTTACTGAGGGAGTTATTTCTTATAAGGAAAAAATGGAAGAGGTAGTTAAAAGGGAGGAGAATTTGAGAAAATTTGAAACTGCAAAATCCTTTTATTTAAGGGGAGAATATAAAGAGGCGGAAAAGATATTGAAGGAAATATTAAAAACCTATGAAATTGAAGAAGCTTATCTTTTGCTTGGTTTAGTTCTTATTGGCAATAGGAATTTTGAAGAGGCAGAAATTTATTTAAAAAAATATATGGAAACTCACCCTGAAGTTCCTGAAGTCTTATCAGGTATAGCAAGAGTTCTATTTGAAAGAGGAGAATATGAAAGTGCTATTTCCTTCTTAGAAAAAGCCAAGGAAAAATCACCTGATTCAGAAGATATTCTTTATCTTTATGGCTTAGCTCTTATAAGAAAGGGTGAAATTGATGAGGCTAAGAAAGTATTTGAAAGAATAATAGAAATAAATCCTTACTTTGAACCAGCAAGGGAGGCTATTAAAAAGTATATAAATCCTTTAAGTTAGAAAAAATATGAAACCCGAATATTTTATTGGGATAGGTGAAGGGAAGGTTTTAAAAGGTGAGGGTGTGCTTAAAGCAATAGGAGTTGGTTCCTGTATAGTATTGATACTTTTTGATAGAGAAAATAAAATTGGAGGATTTGTGCATTCCATGCTTCCTGCTCCAAAAAGATTAGATGATAATACGCCTGGTTACAGGTATGTTAATAAGGCAATTCCCCAGATTGTTAAAGAAATGGAGCATATAGGAGCAAAAAAGGAAAACTTAGAAGCCTATTTAATAGGTGGTGCAACGATATTTGATTCTCCTATTTCCACTTCTCCTTGGTCAATTGGTGCCAGAAATGTTCTGGAGGCAAGAAATGTTCTTATGAGACTTGATATAAAAATTGTAAAGGAAGATGTTGGTGGAAATGAAGGAAGATCTGTTATATTTGATGTAAGCGAGGGAAAAATTGTTGTGAGAAGGAAGGATAAAGAACTTGTCCTCAGATAAGATTAAGGTTCTTGTTGTTGATGATTCCTATTTAATGCGAATACTTATAAGTGATATTTTATCTTCCTTTAGTGATATAGAAGTTGTTGGAACTGCGAAAGACGGAAAAGAAGCAATTGAACTTGTTAAAAAATTAAAACCAGATGTTGTTACTCTTGATTATGAGATGCCAGGTTTAAGTGGGATTGAAGTTCTCGAACATATAATGAAAGAAAACCCTATTCCCTGTATAATGCTTTCTGCATATACAAAAGAAGGTGCAGAGTTAACACTTTCTGCATTGAGTAAGGGTGCCTTTGATTTTGTGACAAAACCTTCTGGTTCTATTTCAATGGATATTGATAAGATAAAAATGGAGCTTTATGAAAAAATTAAACTTGCTAAAAATGTCAATCCTCATATACTAAAATTTAAGTTTAAAAAAGTTGAAATAAAAGAAAAGGAAAAAGTTAAAAAAGTTAATGCAATTGGAATAGTTTCTTCAACAGGTGGACCCCCTGTTATTGAATTTATTTTAAAAAATATTCCAAAGGTTAAAGTTCCAATTTTTATTGTCCAGCACATGCCAAAAAGTTTTACATCCCTTTTTGCTGAAAGACTTAAAATTGTCACAGGAAAAAAAGTTTTTGAAGCAAGGGATAAAGAAAAAGTAAAAGAGGGATACATTTATATTGCACCAGGTGGAATTCATATGAGTTTAAAAAAGATAAAAGAAGAAATATTTATAGATTTAATTGATGAAGAACCTAAGTGGGGAGTAAAACCGAGTGGTGATTATATTCTTTCAGCTATTGCAGAAATTTACGGTGAAAATTCAATTGGAATAATTTTAACAGGAATGGGAAAGGATGGAAGTGAGGGTGCAAAAAAAATTAAAGAAAATGGAGGAATAATAATATCTCAGAATAAGGAAACATCTGTTATTTATGGAATGCCATGTGCAGTGAAGGATATATCTGATTTTATTTTATCTCCAGAAGAGATTGTTGAAAAAATTACTGAATTTTTATGATAGAAGAGTTAAAGAGAATTGAAAATTTAAAAAGCTTGAGATTAAAGGTAAAAGCTCTTTTAGAAGGAATTTTAATTGGTGTTCACAAAAGTCCCCTGCATGGATACTCCTCAGAATTTGTTGAACATAGAGAATATTCTCTGGGTGATGACTTAAGGATGGTTGACTGGAAGGTTTTTGCAAGGAAAGAAAGATTATATACAAAGAAATTTTCTGAGGAAACAAATTCAAATGTTTATTTTTTGCTTGATTCGTCTAAATCAATGGATTATGGAGCGCCAACTAAAATTGAATATGCAAAGGTTTTAATTTTATCCCTTTCATATCTTTTTCATCTTCAAAGGGATGCACCTTCACTTTTTGTTTTTTCTGATAGAGAGAAATTTTTTATACCTCCTTCAACAAAAAGAGGAAATTTGGAAAAAATTAGAGATGTTCTTGAAAAATTGAAAGCAGAGGGTAAAACAGAACCAGGTGAAATTTTTCCTTATCTTATTGAGATAATTAAAAAGAGAAGTATTATTTTTCTTTTTACTGATTATTACCACAAACCCTATGAATTTGTGAAAGGTTTAAAATACTTAAAAGCAAAGAATAACAAGGTTTACTCAATAAGACTTGTTTCAGAGGAAGAATTTAATCTTTATAAAAATCCCCCTTTTATTTTAAAGGATTTAGAAACAGAAAATGAACTTGTTATTGATGAAAAAAAATTATGGGAAGATTTTAAAAAAAAATTATATGAGTTTGAAAAAAATCTAAATGAAGAAATTTTAAGGAGAGGTATAAAGAATTTTAATATAAATACCTTTGAGTCCTATGAAAAGAATTTATTAATGATTATTAAATCTTTATGATATTTTTAAAACCTCTTTTACTTTTACTCTTACCTTTTTCTTTAATTCCCCTTGTAATTCATCTTCTTTTACAGTTAAGAAGAACAAAAATTTTATATCCCTGGGTTTTTATTTTTGAAAAAGAAAAGGAAATAAGAAAAAAAAGAAAAATAAAGGATATTTTAGTTCTTATCCTAAGAATTCTTGTAATTTTTTTTGTTATACTCTCTTTTAGTGAGCCTATTATTAAATCGAAATACGGAATTTTTGATCATATTGTTTATTTTGAACATCCCTTTTATAAAAAAAAGTTAAAGGATTTTAATGTTAAAAAAATTCCCTTTTCTAAAATTGATTCTCTTTTAAATGATAAAAAAGTAAAAAATATTTATTTTTTAGGACCTCTACCTGATACTGCTTTAATTAAACTTTCAATTTTAGAGAATAAAAGAATTTATCTGATCGGAGAGAAAAAAGTTAAAAACATAAAAATAAAAGATATAATTGATGACTATGAAGGTATTTATATTGTAATTTCTTCTGATTTTGATACTTCAAATATTCCACTTGAAATTTATCACGAAAGGGATATGATTTTAAGAGAAGAAATTAATATTAAAAAGGGAGACAATTTATTTAGTTTCAATTTAACTTCAGACTGGAATCCAGTTTTTATAAAAATTGATGTCAAAGATGATTATCCTGATGATAACGAAAAATTTTTTTACGGTAAAAAAAATAAAGGAGCAAAAATAAAAATTATAGGTGATAATAAATACATAACTGCTTTTTCTGAGGCAATGAAAAAAGGAGAAGAGGAAGTTTTTATTGTGATTGGAATTAAAGATATAAAACTTATTGAAAAACTCATTTCAGAAAATAAAAACCTAATAATTTTCCCTGATACTTTAATTTATGAATTGGAATTATTATTGGAAAAGAAAGGAATAATTTTGAAAGGTAAATTAAATAATGTTAAAAGTTTAAATCAAAAAATATATTTCAAAAAATTTTTTGTTATATCAGGTGATAAAAATTTTAAGATAAAGGATTTTAATTATAATATTTTTTCCCTTACTTATAATCTGTGTTTAGCAGGTTTTTATCCTGAAGAAGAGTATACAAATTTTGTATATTATCCTGATTTTGCTGCACTTCTTTATGAGGTTGTAAATTTTTTTGTAACAAAAAAATTTTCAATTCCTGAAAGTAGTTTTTTAGTTTTAAATTTAGATGAAGATAAATATTCTCTTTATACTTCAAAGGGAGAAAGAATTTTTGATTATGAGGGTAGAAAAATTTTTTTAAAACCACTATCAAGGGGTATTTATTATCTTAGAGGTAAAAACAAAGAAATTATACTTGAGGTAAATCCACCTTCACTTCCTTCAATTTCAGAAATAAATGAAATGAATAGTAATTTTATTTCTATAAAGGATAAAAAAGAGTTTTTTTCAATAAATCTTAAAAAAAATTTCCTTTTTGTTTCAATTTTTCTTTTTTTATTAGAGGTTTTATTATGTCTTATTTAACTTTTTTGTTTATACGAGACTTCCTTAATAACATTTTCAAGTATTTCAATTCCAGTATATAGCTCTTCTTCTTTTATTATAAGGGGTGGGCATATTCTTAAAACATTTTCACCAGCTGGTAAGATTAAAAGTCCCTTTTTAAAACATTCCTGAACTATAAGATCTCTTTTTGTCTTATCCTTTTTAAGTGTTTTTTTATCACTTACAATTTCAAGACCTATCATCAATCCCTTTCCTCTCACATCACCGATAATTTCGTATTTTTCCTTCCATTTTTCAAGGTCTTTTAAAACTTTATCTCCAAGGGAGCTCACATGTTCCAATAGGCCATTTTCCAGTTTTTCAATAACTTTTAAAGCTACTTCACAGGATACAGGGTTTCCCCCAAAGGTTGAGGCATGAGTTCCTGGTGGCCAGTTCATAATACCACTTTTTGCAATACAGGCTCCAAGGGGGAATCCTGAAGCTATTCCTTTTGCAAGGGTTATAATATCTGGCACTATATCATAGTGTTCTATTGCGAAAAATTTTCCGGTTCTACCCATTCCACTTTGAACCTCATCAACAATTAGAAGTATTTCGTACTTATCCATTAATTTTTTTAGTTCTTTAAAATAGCTTTCTGGAGCAGGAATATAACCACCTTCTCCCTGAATTGGTTCAATAATAAAAGCAGCGACTTCTTCAGGGTCTACAAGTCTTGAAAAAATGTTTTCTTCAATAAAACTTATACATGCAAAATTGCAATCCGGGTATTTAAGGTTAAAGGGGCATCTGAAACAATAAGGATAAGGTGCGTGAACTGTTCCATAGAATAAAGTGAAGAATCTTTTTCTATGTATTGTTTTACTTGCAGTTGCAGAGAGAGCTCCCATTGTTCTTCCGTGAAATCCACCGTAAAAGGCAAGTATATAAGGTCTATTTGTATAGTATCTTGCAAGTTTAATTGCAGCTTCAACTGATTCTGCTCCTGAATTGGAAAAAAATATTTTTCTGTTTTTAGCTCCTGGTGCAATTTCAGCGAGTTTTTCAGCAAGTTTAATTTCAGAAGAATAGTAAAAATCTGTTCCAGAATAGTGTATAAGTTTTTTCATCTGATTAATTGCAGTTTCTACAACCTCAGGATGGGAATGTCCGAGCGTTAAGACTGCGACTCCTGCGTTAAAGTCTAAAAATTTATTTCCATCAACATCATAGACCCATACCCCTTCTCCCCTTTCAACAACTAAGGGATAAACTCTTGTATAAGAAGGGGAAATAAATTTTTTATCCTTTGTAAGCCATTTTTTGGCATTTTTACCTGGCAGTTCACCTTTTATTTCTGGTTTCATTTTTACCTCCTTTTTAAGGTTCTTCAATTTTAACCCATTCCTCTGAACCATCTTCAAAGCTTAGTTTATACTCTCTTTTAAAAATATTAATATCTGAGACCCTTGCCATACCTTTTTCTGTAAAGATTTCTCTTCCTATTTCTGGCATTCCTTTCGAAAGTTCCTCATATACATTAAGTTCAAATCTAAGACAGCACAGAAGCCTACCACAGATTCCAGTTAAATTTTCAGGTGCAGTGAAAATATACTGTTTCCTCGCCATATCAATTGTTATTGGAGGTATTTCCTTAAGCCATGTTTCACAACATAAAATTCTTCCGCACCTTCCTATTCCTCCAAGTTCCCTTGCATAATCCCTTGTTCCCTTCTGTTTGAATTCAGTATGTAAATGTAATTTTTTTGCTATAATTGGAGCAATTTTAGATAGGTCATATCTTTTATCAGCTGTGAAGGTAAATTTTATAATACCTTTTTCTTTATCCAGTTCAATATCAACTATTCTTATGTCTCTTATTTTTTCTTCAAATAGAATTCCGTAAGCCATATTTCTAAAAAGTTTGATTAATTCTTTATCCTCACAGGGAGAAATGCTTATCAGTTTGATTTTTGATTCCTTTTCTGAAATTCCTCTTACTTTTACATAAATTGTTTTTTCTTCTCCTTCAATTTTTATAAGAGCAAATTTTAAATTTTTATCTATTTCCATATCCTTTGGAATGCTATATCTTGCTAAAGGACCTCCTATTATTGATACTTCAAGTGATTTTATATCTTCTTTCTTTTTAAAAAATTTCATCTTTTGATTGAGGTAACTTTAACAAAAGGTAAACTTTCTTTTACAAATCTTATTTTTTTATCTCTTATCAAAAGATCAAACTCTGAAAAATTTAAAAACTCTTTTTTAATATAAGATAGTGCTATATTTTTATCTAAGAATGGGGAATAAGCTCCTGAAGTTATAAAACCAGCTTTTTCAGATTTATAAAATACCTCAGCACCTTTTCGTGGAACACCTTTCATCTCATCAGAAACAAGACCTATTAATTTTTTCTCAATATTACCCTGCATTTGATTTAAAAGAATTTCTTTTCCAAGGAATTTATCCTTTTCAATTTTTATGAATTTCTCAAGACCTGCTTCTACGGGTGTTATATCTTCTGTTAGCTCATTTCCGTATAAAGAATAACCCATTTCCAATCTCAATATATCTCTTGCTCCAAGTCCTGCTGGTTTTAAGTTAAACTTTGCTCCCTTTTTTATTATTTCCTCTAAAAAATCAAGGGCAAATTTTTTTTCACCATATATCTCAAAACCATCCTCACCTGTATAACCTGTTCTTGATAAAATCAGTTTTTTATTCATAAAATTTATTTCAAGGAAATTATAAAATTTAACGTCAGAAAAGGACCTATCAAAAAATTCTTCAACAAAGGGTTGGGCTCTTGGCCCCTGGATTGCAAGCTGGAAAATTTCCTCTGATCTATCCTTTATTACAACATCTTTAAAATTCTTACTCATTTCTTTCATATACTCAAAATCTTTAAATCTATTTGCTGCATTTACCACACATAGAAATTTATCCTCCATCCTGTAAATTAAAAGGTCATCTACACAAGTTCCCCTTTCAGTTAAAAGTATAGAATACTGGACTTTTCCGTATTTTAATTTTGAGGGGTCATTTGAAGTTATATAGTATAAAAAATTAAGAGCATCTTTTCCCTCAACTTCAATTTCTCCCATGTGAGATACATCAAATATTGATAAAACCCTTCTTGTATGGATTGCTTCTTTTATTATTCCCTCATACTGAAGCGGCATCTCATATCCTGCAAATGGAATCATTTTGGCTTTACTTTCTATATGAAATTCATAGAAGGGAGTTCTTCTTAATTTTTTCTCTTCCATGTTTTCCCTCCTTTTTTTATTGTTTTAGGAAGTTTTTGAGCTTCAAGTGTGAGAGAAAAAGAGTCCTTTTTTATTGTGGTGTTATTTTCAAAAATACTTATTTCAGTATCAAAAAGATATGCTGTAAAATTTTCTTCTTCTTTTTCTATTCTTATTAACCTGTCAAATTTATATATAAGTGTATCACTTCCCATTAAATATTTTTTGCTGAAATTAAAATTAATTTTTTCTCCTTCAATCGGTAAAATATCAAGAAATGGGACTATAAATTCATCAACTACAATATCCTGAAAATAGAATTTTACTTTTTTTAATTCATATAATAAATTTTCCTTTCTTTTTAAAATTTTTGTTTCATCAAGAAAAATAAATTTTTTAAACTTTTCCTCTGCTTTTAATGTGTCCTTTATTGGGTAAATTAATCCAATTTCTCCCCTTTCATTTAAATACTCAGCTTTACCTTCAAGGTCATAATATTCAAAATAAAAATTCTCTAATATTCCTTTTTTACATGAGATAAAAATAGTAAAAAGCAAAAGGATTTTTTTAAACTTTGAATTTACCGAGAAGAAGTTTAAGTTCATCACCGAGTTTCCCGAGTTCCGAAACCGTTGCAGTTATCTCTTCCATTGATGCAAGTTGTTCTTCCATACTTGCAGCTATCTGCTCAGAGGATACAGATACACTCTCCGACATTTCCCCAACTCTATCCATAAATTTAGCAAGTTTCTCAATCTCTTCCCTTTCCTTTTGTGAAAGTTTAGCAATTTTGCTTGTTCTTTCCATTGTTTCCTCAGTCTGGTCAGCTATTTTTTTAAGTTGAGAAACTGCTTCAAATATAATATCTCTTGAACTTAAAAGGGTTTCATTTACCTTTTTCATTGCATTCAAAGTTTCTTGCATACCCTGATTTATGTTTTCCACTATTTCCTGAATTTTTATAGAAGAAGTTCTTGAATCTTCAGCCAATTTTCTTATCTCCTGAGCCACTATGGCAAAACCTTTTCCATATTCTCCAGCCCTTGCAGCTTCTATGTAAGCATTCAAAGATAAAAGATTTGTCCTTTTCATAAACCCTTGAATACTTTCAGTTATTTCTCTTACGCCCCTTAACATTTGCGATAAGGTTTCAATATTATTTCTTAAAGATGTTATATCATTTTGCATTTCAGTTAATTTCTGCATAACCATTTCTGAAACTTCTCTCCCCTTTCTTGTAAAAAGAAGTGCGTCTTTTTCCAATTCCTCCATTTCCCTTGATTCTTCGGATGTTGAAAGAGAGAGCTCTAAAATCTCTTTAACGGATTTTGAAGCATCTATAACACTTGATGCAGTTTCTGAAGCGAGGGAGGCCAATTTTTGAACTGTATCTGTTACCTCATTTGATGATGCTGTCAATTCTTGAGCTGCACTTGAAATGTTTTCTGAAAATTCTCTAATCTTTTCTGATGTTTCAAGAGTTTTTGATACATTAATCCTTAATTTGTTTATGAATTCATTGAAGAAAATTGCCATTTCAGAAAATTCATCTTTCCCGTCAAGTTTAATTGTAACTCTTAAGTCTGCTTCACCTTCAGCAATTTCTTTCAATTTGTTTTTAAATATGTTGATTGGATTTATAAGTATCATTGAAAGGATAAAGGAAATTAATCCGCCAACCATAAGGAAAATGATTGAAAAGATAAAAGCTGCGAAACTAGCTCTTTTTTCTGCTTCTACAATATCTTTTTTGCTTGTTACGAGTCTTAAAAATCCTATAGGAGATTTATCCTCAGGTGGGATTATTGGATATATCATATCAAGATATTTTTCTTTTTCTGAGAATACATTTTTTTCTTTTTTTCTGTGACAGGAGACACAATTCTTACCCATTTGCCCTTCAAAGTGTGTTTTTTTAGGTTCTTCTCCTATTTCATAAAATTTTTTTAAAGAATCTCCTGAATAAACTGCTATGTATATTATATTTTCATTTTTAATGAGTTCATTTAAAATGTTTTTTATAAGAAGTGAATCCTCAAATAAAAGGGAGAGTTTTATTCTTTCAATTGTAATTTTTGCAAGGGTATCAGAATAATTTATAATATTTTTTCTTGCTGTATCTCGCATATAAAATAGGAAAAACAGAGCAAAGGAAATTATTATAATAAGGGTGTATGGGAAAAAGGTTAAAAATAATTTTTTTCTAAATCCATAAAAAAAGTTTTTTAAAATTTTTTCCTTCATAATCTTTCAAATATTGTATTTTCTTTTATATTTAAGTGTTTTAATGCTCTTTTTGTTAATTTTCTACCTCTTGGAGTTCTTTCTATTAATCCCTCTCTTAAAAGAAAAGGTTCATAAACCTCTTCAATTGTTCCTACATCTTCTCCTACAGCTTGAGATATTGTTTTAAGACCAACAGGTCCACCACCAAATTTTTCATAAATACAGTAGAGGATTTTTTTATCCATTTCATTAAGTCCAAGTTCATCAACTTCAAGTTTTTGTAAGGCATATTTTGTAATTTCAAGATCAATTTTTTCCCTCAATTTATAATCAGCAAAATCTCTAACTCTTTTCAAAAGTCTATTAACAATTCTTGGTGTTCCCCTTCCTCTCCTTGCAATTTCAAAGGCAGCATCTTCTTCAATTTTTATATTTAAAATTTTAGCAGATCTTTTAACTATCTCTTTTAATTCTTCCACCTCATAGTAATCAATCCTTATCTGAATTCCAAATCTTGATTGCAAAGGACTTGTTAAAAGCCCCATTCTTGTTGTTGCACCTATAAGAGTAAAGGGTTTTAATTTTAATTTTATTGATTTTGCATTTGGACCCTTATCAACCATTATCTCAATTTCATAGTTTTCCATAGCAGAATAAAGATACTCCTCAACATTTCTTGGTAATCTGTGAATCTCATCTATAAAGAGAATATCACCTTTATTTAAATTTGTTAAAATTCCTGCAAGATCAAAAGGTCTTTCAATAACAGGTCCTGATACGAGCTTTATATTTGTTCCCATTTCATAAGATATTATATGAGATAAAGTTGTTTTTCCGAGTCCCGGAGGACCGGTAAAAATAACATGGTCAAGTGGTTCATTTCTTTTTTTTGCCGCCTCAATAAATACTTTTAAATTTTCTTTAATTTTTTCTTTTCCTATAAATTCCTTTAGTTTCCTTGGCCTTAAAAGTTCGCTTAGGGATATATCCTCTTCAATTAAATTTGGGTTAAGAATTTTCATTTTAATAGAGACTCAATTTCCTTTGACATTTCCTTAGCCTTTGAAGGACCAACAATCATCTGAGCTGACTCTTCAAGCTTTTTTAAAAACCTTTTAAAAACCCGGGGTGTACAATTTTTTTTATCTATTTTCATTTCCTTCAAGATATTTTCAAAGACCATTTCGCCAAATAAGGATAAATGTTTGACTGTAATTTCAAAAGCATTGTCAAAAATTTCTTCATTAAGTGGTTTTTCAATAATCTCTACTTCCTTTTTCTCAGGAGCTTTTTCGGGAACTTCTTTTGCTGTAAATTTTTGTTCCTTTACCTTCTCCATTAGTTCTTTTTCTACACTTTCCACATCAATCTCCCCTTTACCGAAAAGAATAAGAATTTTATCCATATTTTCTTCCTTAAAAATTAATGTTTCATCATTGAAAACTATTTTTAAATTCTGGATTGTAAGTCCTGAAAAATCCCAGGCTTCTTTTAATGCAATTATAATTCTTCTATATTCTTCTTTTAACTCTCCTCTTAAAGGAGTTAAATTACCTTTTTCAAGGATTGAAGCAAATTTTAAATTTTCCATTATATTAATTTTAATTTTTCAGCAACTTTTTTTACCTTTTTTCTTGCTTCTTCAACCCCGTATTTAGAGACAGCCATTTTCCATATTATATCAATTACAGCCCTGAAAGCCTTATTAATTTCCTCTTCATTTATTTTTTCTTTAAAGGGGAGATTTATTTTAATTTCTTTCTCCTCCTGAGAAATAACCTGAGCAAGTTCAGGGGAAGTATCTTTTATTTTAGCAATTGCCACTTTTGCCCACCTTATTTCATCACCAGGAGCAAATTCTTTTATTAATTCATTTATCTGCTCCACTTTATTTAAGGCTATTTTTTCTTCAGGTGTGGGAATATATTCTTTAATTTCCTCCTTTATTTCTGTTTCTGGAACTTTTTCTTCCGGTTTTTCTTCTCTTATTTCCTCTTCAGGTTTTTTCTCCTCCTTTATTTCTTTAAGGGTTTCAAATTTTGTAATCACTTCTTTTATTTTATTTAAATCAAGTTCTTCACCAATAACACCTGTTAAAAGGTTCTCCTTCATGAATAAGTTAATTTTTTCTCCTGTTTTAAGTTCTATTTCAATTATATCAAACTTATTCATTCCTATGTTTTTCTCAAGCGCAAGTTTTGCAGTTGAACCTATCAAAAGTATTCCTTCCTCAAAGAGTTCTGTTTTTCCTTCTCTTTCAATAATTTCTTCTTTATTAAGATCACATATTACAATTCCTTTTAAATTATTAATTTCTTTTTTCAATTTTTCAATTAATTCCTTCATAATTTTTTCTTTAATGTTTCATATTTTTTTCTTGCAAGGATTTTACCAAATATTTCTTCAAGTTTTCCCAAAAATATCTCATCAAGTTTTCTTTTTATTTCCTCTATATCTTTAAAGGATAGATTAATATTTTCAGATATTTTAAATTCCTTTTTAAAGTTTATTGAATTTCCTATTTCAGGATTTGTTTTTTTAATTGTTTCAATTATAAATTCACTTTGTTTATTAATTTCACTTTCTATTTCTCCCGACAATTCTTTTAACCATTCATTTAGAAATTTTGTTAAATTTTCTCTTGCTTTTTTACTTTCTTCAGGATCAACAATAAGCCCCTTTTCTTTTAGATAAACTAAGCTTTTATAACTTTCAAGCAAACCAAGAGAACTTTGCTCAATTATTTCCCTTAAAGTTTTTTTCCCGTCCATTAATGTTAGTATTTTCCAATCAGTTTTTCTGAGTGTAAGTTCTGGAGAAGGAGATTTATCACTTTTTACCATACGAGTATCAAGATCTGGCAATTTTTCTTTTAAACCCCTTATTTCGTAACTTCTTTTTTCAATTTCATCCTTTAATACTGTAAAAGGTGCTGATATTGTTTTTTTATCTGAAAGTAGAGAAGGGAGAAATATTAATTTACCTTCAATAAATTGAGCCATTTCATAAAGGGCATCAATACCCTCCTTATTACTAAAATAGGAGTGCACACATCTTCCTTCTTCTAAAAATATTTCTCCTTTTTTATCCCTGTAAGATATCTCTATCTTGCCTGTTTTTTTAAATTTTTCCATTAATTGTAAAATTTCACTTAATGAAAAATATTTTAAATCACACTCTAATGCCTTTTCCATATTTTAAGAATATGTAAAAAACCTTTAAAAAATCAAATTTTTATTTCATGAAATAAAAACGGGATAATTACTTTTTTATCCGTATTATTTTGGAAGTATTTTTTTAATTTTTTTCTATCCATAACAGGATAAAGATGAATTAAGTATGTTTTATGAGGATAAATATCATTTATTAATTTTAAAACTTTTTGAGGATTCATGTGGTTTTCAATATCAATGGGTACAGAGCATTCTGTTATTAAAATATCAACTTTTTTCATAATATCCCTATAGGTTTTATCATAATCAGTATCACCTGTATAAACAATTTTTTTACCCTTTAAATTTAAAATATAGCCAATACTCTCAGCCCTGTGTTTTGTTTTGAAAGTTTCTATTTTTATGTTTTTAAATTTAAATTCTTTTCCGGGTTTTAATTCCTCAATTTTTAATTTATAGCTTTTGGGTTCAAGTTGTTTTTCAAATAATTTAAAAATATCTTCCATTAATCCTTTAAATCCAGATGGTCCAAAAAGAAAAAATTCTTTTTTCCTTGGGTCTGCTTCGTACCTGAAGGCAAATAAAAGAGGAATAATACCTATTATGTGGTCTATATGAAAATGGGTGAGGAAAATTGCATCTATATCATTTATCCTTATATTTTTTCTTATAAGATTTTTCATTATTCCTTCACCAAAATCAAAAATAATTTTTGTATTTTTATATTCAACAAATAAAGAACTTGGAGAGTTATTTTTTTCTGGAATACCCGTTCCAGTTCCAAGAAATATTATTCTCATTTATTTATGATACTTGAATACCTTATTATTTTTAAACTATGAATAAAATAGTTGATTTAAGAAGCGATACTGTAACAAAACCAACCCCTGAAATGTATGAGGCAATTAAGAATGCTCCACTTGGAGATGATGTTTTATCAGATGACCCCACAGTTAAGGAACTTGAAAAACTTGCAGCAGAGAAAACAGGTTTTGAATCCGCTCTTTTTGTCCCTTCAGGCACAATGGGAAATGCTATAGCCTGTAAGGTATGGACAAAGGAAGGAAGTGAGGTAATATTAGAGGAAATGTGCCACATATATAACTTTGAAGTGGCTCATCTTGCTGAAATTTCAAGAGTTCTTCCAAGACCTTTAAAAAGCAAAAGAGGCTACATTGATCCTGATGATATTAAAAGAAACATAAAAAAGGAAGGATTGCATACACCTGGAACTTCCCTTATCTGTCTTGAAAATACCCATAACTACTGGGGTGGAAAGGTTTTGACCCCTGAGTATTTAGAAGAAGTAAAGGAAATTGCTGAAAATTATAAAATACCCGTCCACCTTGATGGTGCAAGAATCTTTAATGCGGCAGTTTTTTTAAAAAGGGATGTTAAGGAATTTACTAAATATATTGATTCCTTGATGTTCTGTCTTTCTAAGGGTCTTTCCTGTCCCATTGGTTCTGTCCTCTGTGGTAGTAAGGAATTTATAGAAAAGGCAAGGAGAGTAAGAAAACTTTTAGGTGGTGGAATGAGGCAGGTGGGAATAATTGCTGCTTGTGGAATAGTTGCCTTAAATAAAATGATAGATAGACTTGAAGAAGACCATAAAAATGCAAAAAAGCTTGCTGAAGGTCTTGCAGAAATATCCTGGATAAAGATAAATCCAGAAGATGTTGAAACCAATATTGTTATTGTTAATACAGAAAGAAATGAGGAAGAAATATGTAAAAGAATGAGAGAAAAAGGTGTTTTAGCTCTTCCCTTTGGTAAAAACAGAATAAGATTTGTGACTCACAAGGATGTTTCTTCCTCTGATATTGAGTATGCCCTTTCAGTTATAAGGAGTATTTGATATGTGTGGAATAATAGGTTATTTAGAAAAAAAAGAAAGAAAGGATTTAGGCGAAGTTGCTTATATTTCCCTTGAAATGCTTCAGCACAGAGGTCAGGATGCAGCAGGTATATATACTTTTGAAGGGAATTTAATAAAGGGGCAAGGTTCAGTTGACCAGGTTTTTAGGAGGGAAGTTATAAAGAGTATAGAGGGAAGGGGTTTTATAGGGCAGACAAGGTATCCAACTACAAAAACAAAAGAAGAAGCTCAGCCAATTGAATATGAATCCCTTGCTATGGTTCATAATGGCCATATTTATAATGTTTCGGAAATTATTGAAAAATTTGGAAACCCAGGTTTTGAATCAGGAATAGATATTATTGCTTTTTTTTCAATATTTAAAAAGGAAAAGGATATTTTAAAATTTTCAGAAAGCTCTTTAAAAAATTTAAAAGGTGGCTATTCTCTTCTTGGAATTTTTAAAGATAAATATTTATTTGCCTTAAGGGACCCCTACGGCATAAGACCACTTTTTTATTCCTATGATGAAAATAGAATAGCTATCACTTCTGAAACAATTGTTCTTGAAAAACTTGGATTTAACGAATTTTTTGAACTTAAAAGGGGCAATCTTTTAATGATTGATAAAGATTTAAATATTAAAGAATATGAACATGTTGAAAAAGAAAATAAATTCTGTTCCTTTGAGATTGTTTATTTTTCAAGAACAACCTCAAAATATAAAGGTAAACAGATTTTTGAATACAGGGAAGAACTCGGTAAGGTTTTATGTAACCTATTTCTTGAATCTCACAAGAATTTTGATTTTAAGGATACAATAATTTCTCCTGTTCCTGAAACATCAAGGGCAGCAGCTGAGGGATTTTTTAAAAGATTGAAAGAAAAGGGTATAGAAATTCCCCTTGTGGATGTTCTTGAAAAACATAGATACGGGGGAAGGAATTTTATAAAGCCTTCTGAGGAAATAAGAAGAAGAGAGGTCTTCTATACCTTAACACCAATTGAAAAAAATGTGAGAAATAAAAAGATTATTTTGATTGATGATAGTATTGTAAGGGGAACAACATCCAGTAAGATGGTTAAATTATTGAGGGAAAAGGGAGCAAAAGAAATTCACCTTGCCATTACATTTCCACCTATAAGATATTCCTGTTTTTATGGAATTGATACCCCCACAAGAGAAGAACTGATCGCTTCCTTTAAGAGTGTAGAAGAAGTAGGTAGGGAAATAGGTGTAGATACTTTAACATATATGACACTTGAAGGTTTAAAGAAAGTTCTTGGTAATGAAATCTGTTATGCTTGTCATGATGGTTCTTATGTAAATATTTGAATGAAGCTTGTAATTGCGATACCCTCAAGATATTCTTCAAAAAGGTTTCCTGGAAAACCTCTTGCACTTATAAAAGGAAAACCGATGATTGAATGGGTTTATGAAAAAGCAAAAAAGGCAAAAGAAGTTCTTGAAAATTCCTTTGACTTGATTGAAATAATTATAGCAACTGATGATGAAAGGATAAAAAAAGTTTGTGAAAAATTTAATGCAAAAGTTATTATGACAGATTCTTCAATTCCTTCAGGAACAGATAGAATATATCATGCAACAAAGAATATGAATTATGATTATATAATGAATTTACAGGGAGATGAACCTACAATTTATGAAAAGGACCTTATAAGGTTGATAGAAGAAACAGTAAAAAATAATTATCCTTCAGCAACACTTATTTATAAAACAAATGAAAGTATTGAAAGCCCTGATACAGTTAAAGTTGTAATTGATAGGGAAGGTAAGGCACTTTATTTTTCAAGGGCAAAAATTCCTTATGGAAGGGATTTTAAACCTCCCTTTTATTTAAAGCATATAGGAGTTTATATTTACAGGAAGGATATATTAGAAAAATTTGTTAATTTAAAGGAAAGTTATCTTGAAAGTGTGGAAAAGCTTGAGCAACTAAGATTACTTGAAAATGGAATTCCCATCTATTGCATTTTTGCAGAAAGAGATACTGTGCCTGTTGATAGAAAGGAGGATATAGAAGAAGCTGAGAAATTTTTATGAGATGTGAAATATGTAAAAAAAATTTTGATTATATTCCTTTAATTTTAAGAATATGTAAAAATTGTTTGATTAATAATTTTGAAAATATAAAGGATAAATTAATTTCTATTCATAAAAAATCAAGGGAAAAATATGAACTTTCTTTTCCTGATAAAAAGGAAGGCATCAAGTGTTTTTTATGTGCAAGGGAGTGTATCTTGGGTGAGAATGAGAAGGGATTCTGTGGTTTGAGAATGGTTAAGGATAAAAAAATTTTAAATTTCTGTAAACATGATGAAGGTTTTTTTAAATTTTATTATGATCCACTTCCTACAAACTGTGTTGCTGACTTTGTTTGTTCAGGGCATAAGGCTTATGGTAAATATAATTTAGCGGTATTTTATGAAACCTGTTCCTTAAATTGTTTATTTTGTCAGAATTATCATTTTAGATTTACAAAGCCCTGGAAAGAGAGACCTTCTTCTTATGTTGAACTTGTGAAGGCTTTAAACCCTGATGTTTACTGTATTTGTTTTTTTGGTGGTGATCCGACAACGCAAGGTATTCATTCTTTAAAGCTTGCTGAGGAAGCTATTAAAATGGGAAAAGTTGTTTGTTTCGAATCAAATGGAATGTGGAACAGGAAAATACTCAAAAGGGTTTTAGATGTTGTTAAAAAAAGTGGAGGAATTTTAAAGTTTGATATTAAAGCTTTTTCACCTGAAGTTTATTTTGCTTTAACAGGAAGTGATGGTAAAAAGGTCTTTGAAAATTTTGAGTTTTCAGTAAATTATCTTAAAGAGTTTTCTTCAAAACATTTATGTGTATCAACTCTTATGGTTCCCGGTTATCTGGATGATTATGAAATTTCAAAAATTGCAGAGTTTATAGCTAAACTTAATCCAGAAATTCCCTATGCTTTACTTGCTTTTGCCCCACATTTTGAAATGAATGATGTAAGGCAGAATTATAAGAGGGAGGCAGAAAGATTTTATGAAATAGCAAAAGAAAAGGGACTTAAAAATGTAAGAATAGGTAATGTTTTTCTATTAAAATAGGAAAATCCATTTTACCTTTACACCTCCTATTCTTTCCAGATTTGAGAATTTTTGATTCTCATAGTTAAAGGAATGGTTATAAACCAAAAAGATCTTTGATTTTGGTTTTACCTCATAAGTGTAGTAAATTGAAGTTCTCAAATAGGTAAGTTTAGTTTTTTCCTTTTCAAATAATAAAGCAGGATTGAGATAAAATGTTAAATTCATAAAGGGAGTAAAGTTATAAGTTAAATAAATTTTGTTACTTGTTAAAGTTTGAATATAGGAATTTCTTTCATCAAATTCAGTCCATCCGTTTGTTTCAATTGAAAAATTAAATCTTCCTGTTGCTGGAAGTTCGAATCCAAAATAGGGTGTTAATGTATAGGCAAGATAGTTTCTTATATAATTCCAGTCATAGTTATAGTTTGTTCCAAAATAAAAGGTTATCTGTGTAAAATTGAAATTTATATTGAACCTAAGTGATTTGTATATGAATTCTGTATCTTTTTCAAAGGCTTTTCCTGTTCCTATGCTTAAATAAATCCAAGTATTTGGATTTCTTAAACCGATATTATTTTCGATAAAAAATAGATTAGAATTTCCCCTTTCTATACCTTCTTTAAGATAAAAGTAAACTGCTGATAGAGAATAATTAGAAATTATGCCTCTTTTATTAAATTTTAAATAAACTGGTCCAAAAAGAAAACTCCTGTCACCAGGATAAAAATTCTGGTACCCCATTTCGCTTATATCAATGTAATTATTAACATATTTTCCACTTAAAATTAAAACATAGTTTTCCTTAATGAAGATATTTCCTCCTGAACTGAGTAAGAAACCTATCCTTCCTTTTCCTTTTAAAGTAGAGATGGCCTGGTATGCTAACTGATTTCTTTGCCATCTTATTGCTCCATCAATATCACCTCCTAAGTAGTATTCATTTTTTTCAAGATTTTTCATGTAAGTAATCAAAAATCCTGATTCGGAATTAACTAAAAAATATCTTTTAAGTCTTAAAACATTCCAGAGGGTTTGATATGAAGTATCAAAGTCTCCATTTTTTCTTCCTGTTAAAACACTTAATATTCCTGTTTCATAAATATTTGATTTAAATGTATATTTAAGACCGCTCAATATTGGAACTTCACCTGTTCCATCAAGCATCTTTCTTCCTATTCTTCTTGAATAGAATATTTTTGCAGGTGAATAGAACCCCCAGTGTCCAGATCCTGAGGGTTCAAAAATGTTTTTTCCCTCAATAAAAAATGGTCTTCTTTCAGGATAATAGATTTCATATTTACTGAAAGACATTGTAAATGGGTCTGATTCAATTTCTGCAAAATCAGGTAAAACTGCTAAATTTAAAGTATGATTTTCTTTTCTATATAAAATATCTGAACCTATCCATGGGTGAAATTCTCCTTTTAAATTCTCATCTCTTCTATGATAGTAATCATTTTTAAAAAGACAAACAGGGTAGAATTCAATTCCATAACCTTTAAGAGGTGGGTTAATATTTTTTAAAAGACCAAATTTTGAAACTCTTAAATCTTCTTTCTGGTCAGGTAAAATGTAATAATTTACTTCCTTTGTTTTATAAAATTCTGTTTTAACCTGAAATCCCCATTCATTTTTATCCTTTGAAAAATTAATTGTTTTAAATGGAATTTTTATTTCAGAAATATAGATATATTCTCCCTTTTCATTTTTTATAATTTTACTTACATTTTCCCAGACTGAATCCCATGAGTCGTCAAAGTTTCTTCCATCCTGTGTTAATATACCATCCTGTCTTTTACCATCAAGGTATATAGCAAAATAGTAAGCATTAACCTTTGATAAAAGAGGGTCAATATAAATACTTATTTTATCCTTTTTACCTGAAAGTTCTTTTCTTGGTTTTTCTTCTTTATAGTTTATCTTTATAAGAAAATAAAGGTTATTTTCATCGTAAATTGATTTAACAGTTGTTTTATATGTAGATGTAGAATCGTAAAAGGGATAGAACATTTTATCAACCATAATTGAGTCGGATACTTTCCATATTGAATCAACTTCGCCATCAAATTTTATTCCCTTATCAAAAAACAGGGCATTTAAATTAAAAATTATTAAAAAGATTTCCATTTTTGGCTACCTTTTATATAATATAAACGTTTTTTTAAAACTTTTTGTTACTATTTTAAAATAAAATATGGAATTTTATGAATTGGTTTTGAATAGATTCAGTTGCAGGAAATTTAAAGATAAAAGTGTGGAAAGGGAGAAAATTTTAAAATGTATTGATGCTGCGAGACTTGCTCCATCTGCCTGTAATTCTCAACCTTGGAGATTTGTTGTTGTGGATGATGAGAAATTAATTAGAGAAATAGCAGAAATTGCTACAAGGGGAATATACGGTGTAATAAATAAATTTTTATTTGAGGTTCCCTGTATAGTTGTTGTGGTTGCTGACAAAGAGAAATTTATAGCAAGGTTAGGAGCAAGAATTACTGGAACCCAGTATTATCTTATTGATATAGGAATATCGAGTGAGCATTTTGTATTGCAAGCTCAGGAACTCGGTTTAGGGACATGTTTTATTGGATACTTTAATGAAAGGGGTATAAAAAAGTTACTGAATATACCGAATAAATATAAGGTTCCTCTTTTAATTGCAGTTGGTTATCCAGATGATATATATAAGGAGGAAGAGGTTATAAAGGTTAAACTTAAATCAAGGAAAAGTTTAGAGGAGATTGTGTCTTTTAATAAATTTGCATAAAAATGACATTAATTAATTAAACGTAATAGAAAATTAAGAATTCAAGATATAAAAGATAGTTCAAGCAATTCTACAATTCAAAATTTAAAATTCAATTTCAGTAATCTAATTGAGTTTATGGTAATGAATTCTATCTATTAAATGATGAGTAAAAAAGAAGATCCTTCTAAGATGTTCTAAAAAAGTATTATTATTTTTAGGGAAGGTAAAGGAGATAATTCAACAGCTAAATCTCAAGACAAAATAGGAGTGTGATTTACTCCGGAAGGAAATTAAAGAGAAAGCTCTCCGAGCTCAGGGTAAGTCGTCCTATAAAAAAATGGATTGAAGAAGAAAGATCAAGAGAGATGCTTGTTAGAAAAGGTGCGGAAAACTTTGTATTATCAAAACTCCTTGCAATTATTTTGAGAATAGGGAAGGCGGGAATGAGTGCTGAAGACCTCGCGAAGATTTTACTTAATAGGTATGGTTCCTTAAGAGCATTAGATTCTGTGTCTTTTTCTGAATTATCTAAGATTGAAGGGATTGGTCTTACAAAAGCAGTTCAAATTAAAGCAGCCTTTGAGCTTTGAAAAAAACTTTTTAAGGAATTAACTCAGACAAAGAAAAAATTAAAAAAACCCGATGATGTTATAAGTTATGTTGCTGAGTATTATGGACCATATCTAAGAGATAAAGATAAAGAGTTTTTTTATGTTATACTTCTTGATAATAAAAATGAACCTATAGATAACATTGAAATCAACAAAGATAGTATGACTGCTACAGTTTTTGTTCCAAAAGAAATTGTTAAAGAAGCATTATTAAAATCTGCTTCCTCAATTATTCTAGTTCATAATCATCCTTTAGGAAAAACTACACCATCACAGGTTGATATTGAGATGACAGAACGTATAATTCAAGCGTGTAATTATGTAGGGATAAAAGTTTTGGATCATATTATTATCGGTAAAAATTTTGATCATTTTTACAGTTTTGCAAAGGAGGGTAAGATAAAATGAATTCTTATACTGGATGCGGAATTGATGAACTTTCTTATATTTTATCTTAAAAAAATTTTGATTGCAAAATTATTAATAAAATTGATAAAATATATTAATTTGTGGAAGAATAAAAAAAATAAATATGAAGGAAAAAGATTTAAATTTTGAAGATAA